>CAZHIK010000195.1:0-11614 GCA_964532635.1 uncultured Enterobacterales bacterium | reverse complement strand
GCTGGTGCGCGGCATGAAGGGCCTGCGCTTCCTGGTCTTCGACGAGCTGCACACCTACCGCGGCCGCCAGGGTGCCGACGTGGCCATGCTCATCCGTCGCGTGCGGGAGGCGTCCGGGGCCGCCGAGATCCTCCACGTCGGCACCTCGGCCACCATGTCCGGCGGCGGGACCTGGAGTGACCAGCAGGCCGAGGTGGCCTCAGTGGCGTCCAGGCTCTTCGGAGCCCAGGTGCGCCAGGAGCACGTCGTAGGCGAGACCCTGCGGCGCGCGACGGCGCCCTTCGACCCCGAGCGCATCGACGTGCTCCGGTCCGCGATCCGCGGTGAGGCGCTGCCCAGCGCCGTGGAGCCCTTCCGCCAGCACCCGCTGGCCTCGTGGGTCGAGTCGAAGCTGGGGCTGCGCGCCGAGGAAGGCACGGGCCGCCTGGTCCGCTGCGAGCCGCGCGCCCTCGCAGGGCCCGGGAGCCTGTCCCAGGAGCTGGCCGGCATCAGCGGGGAGCCCACCGAGGCCTGCGAGCAGGCCATCCGCCGGGTGTTGATGGCGGGCTACGCCATCCGGGACGAGCACGGCCGCCCGGTGTTCGCCTTCCGCCTGCACCAGTTCGTGTCCAAGGGCGAGTCGGTCTACGCCTCGCCCGAGGCCGAGAACGATCGCGAGATCACCCTCAACGCCCAGCAGTTCGTGCCGGGCTCGGACCGCAGCAGGGTCCTGCTCCCCCTGGCCTTCTGCCGGGAGTGCGGCCAGGAGTACTACGTCGTGCGGCGGCACATCGCCGAGGACGGTGCCATCAGCTACCGGCCCCGCACCCTGCGCGATCGCTTCCACGACGACCACGAAGGGGACGCGGGCTTCCTCTACGTGAACACCAAGGACGGCGAGCGCTGGCCCCAGGACCTCGACGAGCTGAAGGATCGGCTGCCGGACTCCTGGCTCGAGGAAGGGCGCGACGGCAGCCGGGTCATCCGCAAGGCGCGCAAGGACCGCCTGCCGCGGACCGTCGGGCTCGGGCCGGACGGCCGAGAGGGCGCAGGCCACCTGGCCGCCCAGTGGATCCGAGCCCCCTTCCTGCTCTGCCTGCACTGCGGCGTGAGCTACGACGCCCACCAGACCTCGGACTACGGCAAGCTGGCCACCCTGGGCTCCGAAGGCCGCAGCTCGGCCACTACAGTGCTGACGCTGTCGACCATCCGCCGGCTGCGCGGCGAGGCCGATCTGCCCAAGAAGGCCCGCAAGCTGCTCAGCTTCACCGACAACCGCCAGGACGCCTCGCTCCAGGCGGGCCACTTCAACGACTTCGTGCACATCACCCTGCTGCGCTCGGCCCTGCACCGGGCCGCCACGCTCGCCGGTCCCGAGGGCATCCAGCACGAGGAGCTCACACAGAAGGTCTTCGACGCCCTGGACCTCCCCCTGGATCTGTACGCCCAGAACCCCCAGGCCGAGTACTTCCAGCTCGAGGAGACCCACCGCGCCCTGCGCAAGGTGCTGGGCTACTACCTGTACCGGGACCTCAAGCGCGGCTGGCGCGTCACCCAGCCCAACCTCGAGCAGTGCGGGCTGCTGGCCATCGACTACCGCTCCCTGGACCGCCTGTGCGGCGACGAGGCCAAGTGGACGGGGCGTCACTCCGCGCTGGCGGACGCCACACCCGAGCAGCGCGGGACCGTCTGCCGCGTGCTGTTGGACTTCATGCGCCGCGAGCTGGCCATCGCCGTGGACGCTCTGGAGGCCCGCGAGCAGGAGCGGATCGTCGCCCTGTCGCGCCAGCACCTCGAGGGCTCCTGGGCGCTCGAGGACGAGGAGCGCCTGGAGCGGGCCGCCATCGTCCTCCCACGATCCAGGTCCACGAGCGACCGCAGGTACGGTCGCTTCGTCTACCTCTCTCCCCGCGGCGGCTTCGGGCTCTACCTCAAACGCATGGGTATCCTACCACCCCAGGACAGCAAGCTTGGCGTCGAGGAAGTCCAGGCCATCATCGGACAGCTACTGGCGGTGCTCTGCAAGGTCGGGTTGGTGCGCCAGGCCCTCCCCCCGAGGGATGAGGACGACGTGCCGGGCTACCAGCTCAACGCCGCGGCAATCCTCTGGCAGGCCGAGGACGGCAGCCGGGGCTTCCACGATCCGGTCCGGGTCCCCAACGCACCCGCGGAGGGGCTGCGCACCAACCCCTTCTTCGTGGACTTCTACCGATCCGACACCGCCGACATCAAGCGCCTCGAGGCCCGCGAGCACACCGCCCAGGTGGCCCAGGGTATGCGGGAGCTGCGCGAAAAGGCCTTCAAGAAGGCGCGTCTGCCGCTGCTATTCTGCTCGCCGACCATGGAACTGGGCGTGGACATCTCCCAGCTCAACGTGGTCAACATGCGCAACGTGCCCCCGACCCCCGCCAACTACGCCCAGCGTAGCGGGCGGGCCGGGCGCAGCGGACAGCCAGCCTTCGTCTTCGTCTACTGCTCGGCGGGCAGCCCCCACGACCAGTACTTCTTCAAGCGCCCCGAGCGCATGGTGGCGGGCAGGGTCTCCGCACCGCGCCTGGAGTTGGCCAACGACGACCTGCTGCAGGCCCACGTGCGCGCGGTGTGGCTGGCCGAGGCCAACCTCTACCTGGGCCAGACCCTGGCCGAGCTGCTCGACGTGGCCGGTGACGCTCCGACCCTGGAGCCCCAGGAGCACGTCCGCGCAGTGCTCGAGGACCTCCCGTTGCGGGAGCGGGCGCTGCGGCGAGCGCAGGCCAGCCTGGGAGAGGCGGTCCACGGTCTCGTCGGGCCGCAGGGCTGCGTGGACACCTGGCTGCGGCGCGTGCTCAACGACGTGCCCGCCGCCTTCGACCGGGCCTGCGCCCGCTGGCGCACCCTCTACCGGGCTGCCCACGCCCAGGCCAAGCAGCAGGCCGAGGTCCAGCGAGACCAATCCCGCTCCCCCCAGGACAAGGATCAGGCCCGGCGGCTGCACGGCGAGGCCATCTCCCAGCTGCGTCTGCTGGTCGAGGTGGGGACGTCCAACCAGCAGTCGGACTTCTACAGCTACCGCTACTTCGCCAGCGAGGGCTTCCTGCCCGGCTACAACTTCCCGCGCCTGCCCCTGTCGGCCTACCTGCCCGGCCGGCGTCGCCAGCGCCACGAAGAGGACTACCTCTCCCGCCCGCGCTTCCTGGCCATCACCGAGTTCGGACCCCGCAGCGTGATCTACCACGAGGGCCACAGGTACGTGATCAACAAGGTGATCCTGCCGCCCGAGCCCGATGAGTCCTCGATCCTGCGCCGCGCCGCGGTCTGCGGCGAGTGTGGCTACGTCCACGACCTCGGCAGCCAGAGCGCGCCGGATCGCTGCCAGGGCTGCGACGCCCGCTCACCGCAGCTGTTCGCCAACCTCTTCCGCATGCAGAACGTGGCCACCCGCCGCCGCGAGCGCATCAACTCCGACGAAGAAGAGCGCTTCCGGCTGGGCTACGAGCTGCGCACCGGCATCCGCTTCGAGGATCGCGAGGGCCGCCCCTCACGCCGCGTCGCCATGCTGCTCGACGCCCAGGGTGAGCCCCTGGCCAACCTGACCTACGGCGACGCCGCCACCATCTGGCGCATCAACCTGGGCTGGCGCAAGCGCAAGCAGGGCGACGAGGCCCCGGGCTTCGAGCTGGACGTGGAGCGCGGCTTCTGGGTCAGCAGGCCACCGGCCGACCAGGATCCGGACGATCCGAACGGCCCCCGCCGCGCGCGGGTCATCCCCTACGTGGAGGACCACCGCAACGCCCTGGTGATCGAGCCCGCCAGCCCGCTGGTTGCGAGCGCCATGGCTTCGCTCCAGGCGGCCCTGAAGGGCGCGGTGCAGGAGCTGTACCAGCTCGAGGACGCCGAGCTCGCCGCCGAGCCCCTGCCCAAAGCCGCGGATCGCCGCAGGATCCTGCTCTACGAGGCCGCCGAGGGCGGCGCAGGCGTGCTGAGGCAGCTGCTGGACGACGCGGACGCCCTGGCCCGCGTCGCGGAGGCGGCGCTGGAGCGGGCGCACTTCGATCCCGCGACCCTGCAAGACGAGCGGAGGGGCCCCCGCAGCCCCGAGGACTGCGAGGCAGCATGCTACGACTGCCTGATGTCCTATTACAACCAGCGGGATCACCTGGTCCTGGACCGCCACCGCCTGCCGGCCGTGCTGGGGCCGTGGCGAGTGGCCCGCACCGAGGCCGCGCCAGGAGAGGCGCCCCGCGAGGACCGCCTCGCCGAGCTGAAGCGAGCTTGTGACAGCGGGCTCGAGCGGCGCTGGCTGAACCTGGTGGAACGCCTGGGCCTCCGCCTGCCCGACAAGGCCCAGGAGCGGGTGGAGTCCTGCGGCGCCAGGCCCGACTTCAGCTACCCGACCGCCTGGGTCTTCATCGACGGCCCCCACCACGACGCCCCAGCCCGGCAAGCCGAGGACGCACGGCAGGACGAGCGCCTCGAGGCCTACAAGCTGGTCATTCGCTTCCACCATGCCGCGGACTGGGAAGCGATCCTTGCGCGCTACCCCAGCGTGTTCGGCGTCCCGCGATAGCGGGATACCAGGAACGGACCGAAGGAGTCACAGGCATGATCCGACGCATCGCCATCGACAACTACCGCTGCTTCACCAACTTCGAGTTCGAGCCGGGCAGGGTGAACCTGCTGCTGGGCGCGAATGGTACGGGAAAGTCTTCATTCCTGGATGCAATCACGGGACTGGTAGACCTCATCAGGCAAGGCGAGGAAATCGGAGAGGCGTTCCCGACCAGCGCCCTGACCCGCTGGGACAAGCGCGATCTGCAGCGCTTCGAGCTGGAGGTCGAAGGCAATGGAGGTCGCTATCGCTACGTCTTGGTCGTGCGACACGACCGAAAGCGTGAACGAGCCGAGATCGAACGAGAGCGGGTGACATTCGAAGGAAAGACCTTGTTCGCGTTCGAGGAATCCACCGTCCATCTCCACCGAAACGACGGCTCGAAGGGCACAGAGTTCCCAGCACGAGGGAGTCGTTCGTTCCTCGCCCAGATCGAGGACCGTGCCGAGACCAGGACCCTGATGTGGTTCCTGGACTACCTCACCGAGGTCTGGACACTGCGCCTCGATGTCAGCAACATCATGGGCATCAGCGCCGAAGAAGAACAGTCGTTGGCCCAAGACGGCTCCAACTTCGGCTCCTGGTACCGTGACTTCGCCCAGGAGCACCCAGAGCGGCTCGCGCCGTTGTGGGACGCGCTGAAGACAGCAATTCCCGGCTTCGAGGTTCTTCGACTCACCAGCGCCGGAGGCCGAGGGCGCATCCGTGATCTCATGGTGAAGATGCTCGCCGGAGGCGTCACCTACGACCTCGAAATAGAGGAACTGTCGGACGGACAGCGCGGTCTGTTGGTGCTCTACACGCTTCTTGAAGGCTTCGATCCTTCAACAGGCTGCCTGCTGCTGGATGAACCTGAGGCCCATGTGGGCCTAGGCGAGATCCAGCCTTGGCTGGTGGCGCTGGATGAGCGCATGGGGGATCAAGGCCAGGTGTTCGTCGCCTCCCACCACCCCGAGGTCGTGGACTACCTGGCCGCGAGCGAGCCGTTCCTCTTCGAGCGGCCCGACGCTGGCCCGGCCCGCGCCCGGCCCGCGGAGTTCGACAGGGAGTGCGGCCTGACCGCCTCTGAGCAGCTCGCCCGGGGGCTGGACGATGGCGAGTGATCGCGCGCGCATCCAGGGGGTCGTGCTGGTCGAGGACAGGCGCACCGAGCGCTTCCTCCGGCACCTGCTGAGCGCCCTCGGCTTCGAGACCAGGAGAAAGGTCAAGATCAAGGTCGCGCCACGCGGCAGGGGCGCGGCCGAGTCCTGGGTGAAGAAGCAGTACCCGAGCGAGGTCCGCTTCCTCCGTCGGAGCCACCCCATCCGGTTCCTACTCGCCGCCCGGGATGGAGACGCCGTGGGCGTCAGTCGGCGCAAGGCTGACCTGGACGAGGCCCTCATGCAGGATGGGCAGAGCGTACGGGCGAGCGGCGAGCGCATCGCGACCCCTGTCCCCACCTGGTCCATCGAGAACTGGATCTTCGATCTGCTGGGCACAGAAGGCGTGAACGAGGAGCGGCAGCCCGAGCCCGGCAACGGCCCGAGCTGGAAGCAGCTCTTCGACCAACGCCACGGCGGCACCGAGAAGGATGCCCTGCGCAGCGCGGCGGCCGCCTGGAAGGCTGGCGCCCCTGGCCGTCCCGAGCTGCCCTCTCTGGTGGACGGCCGCGCCGAGCTGACGCGGATCGATCCATGAGCGCCATCGCCGTCGGCTCCCTGGTCACCGCCCGCGGCCGGGAGTGGGTGGTGCTGCCGGACTCCGAACCCGCGGCCGACCTGCTGGTGCTGCGCCCCCTGGGCGGCAGCGACGACGAGATCACGGGCATCTACCTGCCCCTCGAGCCGGTGGAGCCCGCGGAGTTCGCGCTGCCCGACCCCACCCGCGACCTGGGCTCCCACGACGACGGCCGCCTGCTGCGCGACGCCGTGCGGCTTGGCTTCAGGGCCGGCGCGGGCCCCTTCCGCTGCCTGGCCCGCATCGCGGTGGAGCCGCGGCCCTACCAGCTCGTGCCCCTGCTGATGGCCCTGCGCCAGGATCCCGTGCGCCTGCTGATCGCCGACGACGTGGGCATCGGCAAGACGGTCGAGGCCCTGCTCATCGCCCGCGAGCTGCTGGATCGGGGCGAGGTACGGCGCCTGGCCGTGCTGTGCCCGCCCCATCTGGCCGAGCAGTGGCAGCGCGCCATGCGGCAGCAGTTCCACCTCGACGCCGCCCTGGTGCTCCCGGGCACGGCCCGGCGCCTGGAGCGCGGGCTGGCCCCGGGGGAGTCCCTCTTCGAGCGCTATCCCCACGTCGTCATCTCCATGGACTGGATCAAGAGCGAGCGGCGGCGGCACGAGTTCCTCCGCGTCTGCCCCGAGCTGGTAATCGTGGACGAGGCCCACACCTGCACGGTGGGCGTCGGCGTGGGCCGCGCCGCCCAGCAGCGCCATGACCTGCTCCGGGCTCTCTCCGCTGACACGAGCCGTCACCTGCTGCTGGTCACCGCCACCCCCCACAGCGGCAAGGAGGAGAACTTCCGCTCGCTGCTCGCGCTGCTCGACCCCGCCCTGGCCGAGCTCCCCGCGGAGCTCTCCGGCGATCACAACCGCCGCCAGCGCGAGCGGCTGGCCCGCTACCTGGTCCAACGCAGGCGGGGCGATCTGGCCGCCTACCTGGACGTCGAGACGCCTTTCCCTGCTCGGGAGCAGGCCGAGGAACACTACGGGCTCTCGCGGCCCTACCGGCGCTTCCTCGACAAGGTCCTGGCCTGGTGCCGCGAGCAGGTGCTGGACCACGAGCTGGACGAGCGCCACCAGCGCGTCCGCTGGTGGTCGGCTTTGGCCCTGCTGCGCTCCATCGGCTCCAGCCCCGCGGCGGCCGCCTCCACGCTGCGCAACCGCGCCGCCAGCGCCGAAGCGGACACCGTGGCAGAGGCCGACGAGCTGGGCCGGCGGCTGGTGATGGACCTCCACGACGACGCGACCGAGGGCATCGACGTGGTGCCCGGCAGCCAAGCCGAGGAGAGCAGCTCCCCCGAGGCCGAGCGCCTGCGACGCCTGGCCCGCGAGGCCGAGGCGCTCGCTGGGCGAGACGACGCCAAGCTCCAGCGAGCCGCGGACCTGGTGCTCGACCTGGTGGGCGATGGCTGGTCGCCGATCCTGTTCTGCCGTTTCATCCCCACGGTGGCCTACCTGGCAGAGCACCTACGCTCCGTGCTGCCCGACGAGGTGAAGGTGGAGGCCGTCACCGGCGATCTGGCGCCCGACGAGCGCGAGGCCCGCATCGACGCCATGCTGGACCACCCCCTGCGCGTGCTGGTCTGCACCGACTGCTTGAGCGAAGGCATCAACCTGCAGGAAGGCTTCGACGCCGTGCTGCACTACGACCTGGCCTGGAACCCCACGCGCCACGAGCAGCGGGACGGCCGGGTGGACCGCTACGGCCAGCCCCGCGAGGTGGTCCGCACCCTCACCCTCTACGGCCGGGACAACCCCGTGGACGGGCTGATCCTGGACGTGCTGCTGCGCAAGCACCGCTCCATCCGCAGGCAGCTGGGCATCACCGTGCCCGTGCCTATGGACAGCAACGCCGTGGTCGAGGCCATGATGGAGGGGCTGCTGATGCGCGGCAAGGACCAGGCCGCCGAGCAGCTCGTCTTCGGCTTCGCCCAGCCGGGCCGCCAGGAGCTGGAGGTCCAGTGGGAGGCGGCCGCGGACCGCGAGAAGCGTAGCCGTAGCCTCTTCGCCCAGGCCAGCATCAAGGTCGAAGAGGTGGCCCGCGAGCTGGAGGCCACCCGCGCCGCGCTGGGCGCCGCGGCCGACGTGGAGGGCTTCGTCACCGAGGCCCTGCGCCGCCTGGGCGCCCACGTGGTCTCCGGCCGGCCCACGCGCATCTCCCTCGACGGCACGCCCGCGGCCCTGCGCGATGCCCTGGGACGCGGCGGCGAGATCACAGCCGCCTTCGAGCACCCGCCCCCTCGCCGGGCCGAGGTGCTGGGCCGCACCCACCCGGTGGTGGCCGGCCTGTCCTCCCACGTGTTGGAGTCGGCTCTCGATCCCCTGGGCGTGGGTGATGGAGCGAGCCCGGCCCGCCGCTGCGGGGCCACCCTGACCCGCGCGGTGCGCGAGCGCACCACCCTGCTGCTGCTCCGGCTGCGCTTCCACATCGTCACCAGGAGCCCCGGAGGCGACGAGCGCGAGCTGCTCGCCGAGGACGCCGTGCTGGCGGCCTTCACCGGCTTACCCGGTGCGCCATCGTGGCTCGAGGTCCGTCAGGCCGAGGCGCTGCTGGCCGCCGAGCCGGCCGCCAACCTGGGCGACGACGCCAAGCGCCACCACCTGGGCCGGGTGTTGGCCCGTTGGCGCGAGCTACAGCCCCACCTGGACGAGCTGGCCCACCAGCGCGGGCAGGAGCTGCTGCAGGCCCACCGCCGGGTGCGCAAGGCGGGCGGGCTGGGCCTGCGGGCCCTGCGGGTCGAGCCCCACCTGCCGGCTGATCTGCTGGGCCTGTTCGTGTTCATGCCCGCGGAGGCGCCATGAGCACCGGCTTCTCCGCCATCCGCACCGAGGGCGGGCTGCTCCCCGGCGACCTGCTGGTCCGCATCGCCGCGGGGGATCGCAGGCTCCCGGCCACCGAGCCCGCCAGCTACGGCCTGCTGGCCCACGAGACCCTGGGCGAGGCCGTCAACCGCTCCTGGACCCGGCTGGTGGCCGCATGGCGCGCCTTCCGCGAGGCCTCGGAGCGCCTGCCCGAGCACGACCGGGGCACCACCCTGACCCGCGAGCGCTGGCTGCTGCCGCTGTTCTACGAGCTGGGCTACGGCCGGCTGGCCACGGCTCGGGCGGTCGAGGCGGGCGGGCGCAGCTTCGCCGTGTCCCACGCCCGCGAGGCCACCCCCGTCCACCTGGTGAGCTTCCGTTACGAGCTGGACAAGCGCCTGTCCGGCGTCCAGGGCCTGGCCGCCTCGTCCCCCCACGGCCTGCTGCAGGATCTGCTGAACCGCAGTGACGAGCACCTGTGGGGCCTGGTCTCCAACGGCCTCGCCCTGCGGCTGCTGCGCGATCACCACGCCCTCACCCGCAAGGCCTACGTCGAGTTCGACCTGGCGCAGATCTTCGAGGGCGAGCTGTACTGGGAGTTCCGCCTGCTGTGGCTCAGCTGCCACGCCAGCAGGGTCGCCGCGGACAGACCCCAGGACTGCGCCCTCGAGGCCTGGTTCCAGGCGGCTCGGGAGGAGGGCGTGCAGGCACTGGACCGGCTGCGGGGCGGCGTGGAGCGCGCCCTGGTCCACCTGGGCTCCGGCCTGCTACGCCACCCCGGCAACACCGCGCTGCGCGCCGACCTGCACAGTGGGGCCTTGGCGACGCGGGAGCTGTACCGCCAATTGCTGCGGCTGGTGTACCGGCTGATCTTCCTGTTCGTGGCCGAGGATCGCGGCGTGCTGCTGGACCCGCAGGCCCCCCGCCAGGCTCGCGAGCGCTATGACCGCTACTACGCCACCCGCCGCCTGCGCACCCTGGCCGCCCGCAAGCGGGGCGGTCCCCACGGCGACCTGTGGATCCAGCTGCGCACCCTGATGGGCCTGATGTACGAGGGCTACCCCTCGCTGGCCCTCCCCGCCTTCGGCAGCTTCCTGTGGAGCCCCGAGGCCTGCCCGGCCCTCGACCAGGCACAGCTCTCCAACCGGCACCTGCTGGCGGCGCTGCGCGAGCTGTGCACCATCCAGGACGACGGCCTGGTGCGGCCGGTGGCCTGGAACCTCGTTGCGGCCGACGAACTGGGCGGGATCTACGAGTCCCTGATGGAGCTGCACCCGGTGCTGCGCAAGGAGTCCGACCGGGACAGCTTCAGGCTCGAGGCCGCGCCGGGCCACGACCGCAAGACCACCGGCAGCTACTACACCCCCACCTCGCTGGTGGACTGCCTGCTGGACAGCGCCCTGGACCCTGTGCTGGACCAGGCTCAACGCCAGCCCGATCCCGAGGCCGCCCTGCTCGAGCTCAAGGTGGTGGACCCGGCCTGCGGCTCGGGGCACTTCCTGGTGGCCGCCGCCCGCCGCATCGCCGAACGGCTCGCCCGGGTCCGCACCGGCGACGCCGAGCCCGCCCCGCCCGACCACCAGCGGGCCCTGCGCGACGTGGTGGGTCGCTGCATCCACGGCGTGGACCTCAACGAGATGGCCGTCGAGCTGTGCAAGGTGGCCCTGTGGATGGAGGCCATCGAACCGGGCAAGCCCCTGTCATTCCTGGACGCCCACATCCAGCACGGCAACGCCCTGCTGGGTGTCACGCCCAGGCTGCTCAACGATGGCGTCCCCAACGACGCTTGGAAGCCCCTCACCGGCGACGAGCCGGGCATCGCCAAGGTGCTCAAGGCCCGCAACCGTAAGGAGCGCAAGGGCCAGGGAGATCTCTGGGCCGCCTACGTAGCCGCCGACGCGGCGGGGACCTACGACACCACCGCCGGCCAGGTGCGGCGGGTCGAGGAGGCCCCCGACGACAGCCTGGAGGCCATCCGCGCCAAGGAGAGCGCCTGGCGGCGGCTGCGGTCGTCCCCGGCTCGCAAGGACGCCCGCTTCGTAGCCGACCTGTGGTGCAGCGCCTTCGTCTGGCCCAAGGACGAGGAGCACGAGGCGGCCGCCCCGACCCACGAGCTGTTCCGCCGGGTCCAGCGCGACGTGGCGAGCTGCCCCGCCGACACCCGGCAGCAGGTGCGGCGCCTGGCACGGGAGCACCGATTCTTCCACTGGCACCTGGCCTTCCCGGCCGTGTTCCGGAGGGAGCGGGGTCCGGCGAGCGAGGAGACCGGCTGGGAGGGCGGCTTCGACGTGGTGTTGGGGAATCCGCCGTGGGAGCGCATCAAGCTCCAGGAGAAGGAGTTCTTCGCCGCGCGGGAGCCGCAGGTCGCCAAGGCCAGGAACGCCGCCGCCAGGAAGAAGGCCATCGCCCGGCTCGAGACCCGCGATCCCGAGCTGTGGACCGAGTGGCAGGAGGCGCTACGCCACGCGGACGGCCAGTCCCGGTTGGTACGCGACAGCGGACGCTACCCCCTCTGCGGCCGGGGGGACGTGAACACCTACAGCAT
>CAZHIK010000194.1:0-11681 GCA_964532635.1 uncultured Enterobacterales bacterium | reverse complement strand
GCTCGCTGCCCAGCTGGCTCCCACCTTCCAGGACCACGGGATGCACCGGGTCAGCCTCGAGGCCCCCAGCGCCGAAGAGGTCACGGCCACCCGCATCCCCCTCGAGGACGAGGACGTCGGCGAAGCCGAATTCCCGGCACTGTTCCGTCGGGTCGGCGCCGACCTGCCCCTACTCGACGACGACACCGGCGAGATCACCCAGGCCCGGGCCCTCGCCAGCCCCGAGGAGCTCAAAGACCCCAACGCCGCCCCCTCGGCCGAGAATCCCGACCTGGTGGACGGGCGCCACGAGGACACGGAGATCATGATGGTGATCCCCGCCGGCGGGGGGATCGAGACGGTCAACAAGGCCGACGCCCAAGTCCATCGAAAGCGCTCACAGGACTACGACCTGCGGTCCACCCTCGACCTCGCCGAGTACCGCCGCAGCATGGGGGTCTCGGCCCCTTCACTCAGCGACCTGGACACCATCCCCGAGGACACCGAGGAAACCGGCGACAGCATGTCGATGTCCCTCGAGGACGAAGACGCCGACCTGGTGGTGGTCACCCGGCGTGAGCGCAGCAGCGGGCGCGGTGGCGGGCGCACCAAGCCCGAGCGCGACGTCGCTCCCACCGACGAGCAGCCCAAGAAGCCCCGGGCCCCCATCCGCGTCATCGAGAAACACCCCGTGGCCGAGGCGGAACCCGAACCCGACGTCGTCCCGGTGGGCCCAATCCCCAAGGCCCCCACGCCCGCGAAGCCCGCGTCCCGGCCCAAGCCCTCCAGGCCGGCTCCGGCACGGCCCCAACGAGCCAAGCCACAGCCGCAGCTCGATGACGACGACTTCGAGCTGCCGCGCAGGCGCAGTCCCGCGCTGGCTCTGTTCGGCCTGCTGATCTTCGGCGCCGTCTTGGTGGGGCTGGGCCTTCTGGTCGTACGGCTCTCCGGCATCGGATCCGGACGCGCCATCACCACCAGCTCCAAGGCCATCGACTCGGACCGCTACGACCGGCTCCTCGAGGCCCAGGCCAACATCGCCGACTACCTCGACGATGGCGACGCCGAGGTGCTGGCGGGCGCCGCACGCGTCGAGCTCGCCCTCTGGGCGGAGCACCAGCCCTACCCCGAGCGCCTCACGGAGGCCGCCTCCCTGCTCGAGCGGGCCTTGGAGTCCGACGAACCGCCTCCCGAGGCCCACTTGGCCCAGGCAGAGCTGGCTGCGTGGCAGTGGCGGGTCACCGATGCCCGCGAGGCTCTCGATGCCTACGGGCTCGAGGACGCCGACGCCATGCTGGTCCGCGCCCGGCTCGAGGCCATCGACGGCGATCCCACCGCAGCCGTGCTGGCCGCACAGCGCGCCATCGAGCTTGCCCCCGGCTCGGCTCGCGCAGCTCGGGTCCTCACTCAGCTCCAGGTCGAGGCCGAGCTGTTCGTGCCGGCCCGCACCAGCCTGGAGAAGGCCCAGGCCCTGTCCCCCTCCAGCCCACGGCTGGCCATCCTGGGCCTGCTCATCGATCACCACGAAGATCCCGAGAAGCTCCCCACAGCCGCCCGAGAGCTCGCCGGACGCCTGTCCGAGCGCTACACCCCCGCCAGGATCGAGGCGGAGCTGTTCGAGCGCGTGGGCGACGCGCTCCCCGTGGCCAACAACTCCGCTACCCGCGACTGGGCCTACGACCAGGCCTACGCCAAGGACGCCACCGATCCGGATCTATTGCTGCACGCCGCTCGCAAGGACGTGACCGAGCACCACCTCACCGAGGCCCTGGTCAAGCTCGACAAGGCGGTCACCTTCCGCCCGGGTGACCTAAGGGTCCGCCTTGCCCTGGTGCGGCTGTTGATCGACCTCGACCGCATGGACCGGGCGAGGGCCCAGGCGGCCGAGGCGGCAAAGCTCCGGCCCGGCCACGCCGACCTCGCCCTGCTCCGGGCCTGGCCAGTCGTGATGGACACCCTCCCCACCTCCGACGCCGCGATCCTCGGCCAAGTGAAGGCCACCCTGGCCCCCGTGCTCGAAGCGAATCCGGAGCATCCCGAGGCCCTCTGGCTGCTGGGGGTGACCAAGCTCGCTGCGAGCGACCCGAGCGCGCTGGCCGACCTCACCCTCGCCAACAAACACATGCTCGACGACGACGTCCCCGGCCAACGGGAGCTGGTCTCGCGGGCCCTGGCTTCGCTGGTCATGGCCGATCACCCCGGTGCCCCTCGCCTGCTCCAGCACCTCGAGGCCAACGCGCAGCACGATCCCTGGGTACACCTGTTCCTGGCGTGGAGCAGTGCCCGCAAGGGGGCCCGGAGCCTCGCAGCCCAGCGCCTCGCCCGGGCGGTGGAAGCCGGCCCCGAGATGGCCCGGGCCCACTACGAGCAGGGGGCGTTCCACACCAACACCATGCGGAACCCCGCGCTCGCGAGAGAGGCTTTCGGTCGCTACCTGCGTCTCGAGCCCACAGGAGCGCGCGCCGATCGGGCCCAGACACTGCGCTAAGGCTGTCGCAGTACGTCAAAAAACGGCCTCGAAGTCCGCCTCGCACCCCAGAATGTTGACCGGTGATGCATCCACGGCTATTGTGCCGACGCCTACAACCACGTGGCTTGGGGCCAGCCAACCCGCCCCGTCCTGATGGAGGAATCATGACCCTGTCCCGTCTCTCTCTCCTGGCGCTCGCGTTCGCCAGCTTCACCATCATCGGCTGCGGTGACAAGGACACCGGCGAGGATACCGCTGAAGGCGACACCGACGCCGACACCGACGCCGACACCGACACCGACACCGATGCCGACACCGACACCACCACCGGCTCCTACTTCGAGCCCTACCTCTACTCCTGGGGCTTCGACGGCGGCATCGTCGGTGGCGAGCTCTCTTCGGTCGACAGCTCCCACGGCGAGCTGCCCCCGATGTTCTACTTCGAGCTGTACGAGAAGGAATACCTCAACGGCTACGACGATCGGTACAGCTGCCTGATCGCCTACGATGCTGGCGCCACCGCCGGCTCCTCGGCCCCCGACGCATGGCTGGACCTCGAGTTCGATCTCAGCGTCCCCTACTACACCGACTGCGACAACCTCGACCCCAACGTCTGGGGCAGCGATCCCTACGCGATCTTCACCGCGAACTCCTGGGAGCTGACCGTCGAGGAGATCGGCTCCGATCTCGTCGATATCTTCATCAAGTCACTCGGCCAGGACAAGTGGGAAGAAGAGTACGAGCCCTACACCTTCGGCACCCAGACCTACATCGACGGCTCCGCCATCCACTCGATGCAGACCATGTGGGGCATCGCTTGGGAGCTCGATGACGGCGCGATCGGCGAAGAGCTGGTCGAGATCCCCGACATCGTCGCCGGCGCCGATGGCTACTACCGCATGATGCCCTTCTACCTCTGGTACGTGCAGTAGCCTCCACATCGGATATCTTCGAAGCCCACGAGCCTCGGCTCGTGGGCTTTTCGCCTTAGGAGGTCGATCGTGCGCTGCTGGCTCCCTCTCTCCCTGCTGTTGGTGGGCTGCAACTCTCAGCCGGCCGATGACGCCGAGATCGCCTGGGCCCTCAACTGGGCCGAGGTCACCCCCACCGCCGACGGCATCGAAGGCTTCCAGGTCTGGGAGCTGTTCCTCGACGGCTGGGAGAAGAAGCACGACGGAGACTTCTTCTCGTGCCGTGTACTCCAGGAGCTGTCGGGCACCACCACCGACTGTCCGGCCACCGGCGTCCCCACCTGCTACGCCGCCTACGACATCGAGCTCACGGTCACCTTCGACGACCCCGCCATCGACTGTCCCGAGGCCCTGTCCAACGATGCGGGCTGGGACGGTCCCCCCTGGCTGGCCATCGGCGCCCTGCCCGCCGAGCTCGCCAGCGACTCTCCCCACGAAGACTACGTACTGGGCTGGTACATCGGCTACGAAGACGGCACCCGCCTCCCCCACGGCTACGCCTACGCCGAGACCCTCGACGAGGGCGGGGAACCCGCAGGGATCGGCTGGCTCGAGGACGTGCCCTACATCCTCTGGCCCGGCTACGTCTGGGAGCTTTAGCCGGGCCTCGAATCCCGTGCTATCCTGATGACCGCACGCGGGTCAGGGCCGCGCGGAGCCACCATGTCCAGCACGCACGTCGCCGCGACCACCACCGCGCTGATCGCCGTATCGCTGCTCGTCCAGGGCTGCATGTCGGATCAAGCCTTCGAGGGCGCCTGGGACTCAGGCAGCGCGGACGACACCGGCGCCCCCGTCTTCGACTCCGGCCACGACACCGGCGACGAAGACCAGCCCGATCCCGCCTGGTGGTCCCTCGAGGTCACCGCGTTGATGGAGGATGGTCAGCCGGTCCAGAGCGACACCACCCTCGTCATCTCGCTCATCGACGCCTCGGCCGATCCGGCGAATCCCATCTGCCAGGCCAGCTACCCGCAGCCCGAGATCTCCGTCGAGGATCCTCCCGACTCCAGCATCTTCCACTGGTGGCAGATCTCCCTGGGCGAGCCCAGCACCGACTGCAGCGGACACGCCCTCGAGCACGTGCCCGCGACGCTGTCCCTGGGCATCGGGGCGCTGCATCCCGACATAGCCGCCCTGCTCGAGCCCGCCGGATACGACGAGATCGAGGCCTACCTCTACGGCACCTACCTCGGCACCGACGATGTCCAGACCATCTGGACCTACGGCATCGCCGCCACCGCCGCCGGCTGGGCGGCCGAGCAGCTTCCCGTCACCGAGCCCCCGATCCCTGATGGCACCTACAGCCTGGTGCCGGTCTACCTGCTACCACTCCAAGGTGGGTAGCTCGGTGTAGCCAGCGCAGGCGAACACACGCCCGCTGGTCTCGCAGTAGTGCCAGTCGGTGTCCACACCCTGGATCGTCTCCTGGGTGGGCACGTCGTTGCAGTACGGGAGCACGCCGCCCACCGAGTCTGTGAGCAGGTTGTCGGGCAATCCCCCCCGCACCAGCGGCTCACGGATCTCACCAGGGCCGTCGCCGTCGATGTCGAAGGTGTTCAGCTGGAAGTCGGTGATGGAAGGCCAGGTCAGGGTGGTGGCGCCGTTGGCGACCATGGTCTCGTGGGCAGCCGTCAGGCCCTCGCGCAGGGCTGTGAGATGCTCCTGGGTCTTCTGGATCTCCCAGGCCGTGGCTTCGCGAGCCAGGGGCGGGGGCGGCTCGGGCACGGGTTCGACGCCCCTGGGGCGCAGGACCTCCACCAGAGCGACCACACAGAGCAACACCCCGAGGGCCACCGCTCCCAGCTGCAGCCCCAGCGCCACGCGCTCGATGCGCAAGCCGTCGGCACCTGGCATCAGGCGCCGGAGGAGCTGGTACCAACCCGCCGCGCGAAAGCGAGCACCGCCAGTCAGCAGAGCCTTGCGCCGCGCCGAGTCCAGGCCGCGAGCACCACAGAGATCCGCACCCGCCACCAGCGCGGGATCGGGAGCACAGTCGACGAAGGTGGCACGGCGCATCACCGCGCCCCGCAGATCGACGCCCTCGAGGGGACAGCCCTCCAGGCGGGCGCCGCTGAGGTCCACCGTGGTGGCGCGACCCATCCGCACGCCGTGGAGCCGCGCGTCGCTGAGGTCCACCATCACGGCTTCCTCGATAACACAGTCCCGCAGCTCGGCCTCACGGAACGAACACCCTACCGCCCGGTTGATTTTGACACCCTCGAGGCGCGCTCCATCGAGGGCGCAGAGCACCAACTGCTGGATCTCCACGCCCTTCCAGGAGGAACCGGCCGCGCGGCAGTGCTCGACGCGGACCAACTCGACGTCCTGGACCGCACCGCTGGTGAGATCCGAGCGCAACAGGGTAGCGACGCGACCCTGCTCGGGCTCGAAAGGACCGAGCCTGGACAGGACCTGGCCCTCGAGGATCAATCCCTCGTCGCCGGTCTCCTGGCGTGCGGTGGCCGCTCCAGTACCCAGGCGCAGGTGCCACTCCGGATGGAACAGGCCGGCCAGTCGCCAGGGGAGGAGGGGAAGCTTGCTCACGGGTTCACCTCGGTGAGGCTAACCCGCCCGGGACAGCACGCGCGCAGCGATCAGATGAAGAACAGCAGCGTGACCAGGAAGAACACCGGCAGCAAGATGATCGCGGCCCAGCCCATGTAGCCGAAGAAGCTGGGCATCTTGTACCCGTTCTCTTCGGCGATGGCGCGCACCATGAAGTTGGGGCCGTTGCCGATGTAGGAGTTGGCTCCCATGAAGACCGCACCGCAGGAGATGGCCATCAGCATGGCCACACCCTCGGGTCCGGTCAGGGTGCCCAACTGCTCAGCCGAGGGGCAGACCTCGGCGCCCACCGATCCGCAGGCCATGGCCCCGAAGGTCACGTAGGTGGGCGCGTTGTCCAGGAAGCTCGACAGCGTCCCGGTGGCCCAGAAGTACTGCCACGGCTCGGTAACCCCCAGGGCGGCACCGTTGGCCTGCAGCAGCAGGGTGGCGGGGATCATGGTGATGAAGATGCCCAGGAACAGCGCGGCGACCTCGAGGATCGGGCCGTAGGTGAAGCCGTTCTTCTCACGGATGGCCTTGGAGGTCACGTACACGGAGATCACCGTGAGCACGGCCATGCCGATCTCGCGGGCGTAGTACTGGCGGAAGTCGTCGACACCCTGCTCCGGGGAGAGCAGCAGCACGCACGCGATCACGCCGCCCAGCAACAGGAAGTTGATCTTGCCTTCGAACCCCAGGGGCTCCACATTGCCGCGGTCGTGGTGGATGTGCTCGGGCTTCTCCTTGCGGTAGAAGTACGTGTCCACCACGAAGAACATCACCACCAGGATCACGATGGGCACCAGCCAGATGTGCCACAGCTCGGTGAGGGTCCAGAAGAAGGGCACGCCGCGGAGGTAGCCCAGGAACAAGGGCGGATCGCCGATGGGCGTGAGGCCGCCGCCGATGTTCGAGACCAGGAAGATGAAGAACAGCGGGATGTGCTTGACGTACTGCCGCTGGCTGTTGGTCCGGAGCATCGGCCGGATGAGCAACATGGAGGCACCGGTGGTGCCGATGACGTTGGCGATGATCGCCCCCACCAACAGGAATGTGGTGTTGACGATGGGCTTGCCTTCGAGATCGCCCTTCATGTAGATGCCGCCGGAGATCACGAACAGCGAGCCCAGCAGCGCGATGAAGGAGATGTACTCCTCGACCGCGTGCATCAGCCCGTGCTCCGCGTCGTGGGCGAAGGGAGAGTGGGTCACGATGTGGTAGCCGAGGATGCCCAGGATGGGCAGCGCCCAGGCCACGGCCACGATCAGCTGGTTCTTGTTGCTCTCGAACCAGTGGTGAGCCACCATCGGGAGGATCGCGATGCACAGCAGCAGGCCCGCGAAGGGGATGACATGCCAGATGGTCAGCACATCCGCGAGGCTCTGGTGCGCAGCCTCGTGACCATGTCCGGCTTCGAGCCAGCACCGGCTGGGCCCAGAGCAGGGCGAGCAGGGGAATAGACAGCAGCTTGGACAGCATCGAAAAGACCTCCAGCCGTACGAGCGCGCGCCTCTAAACCACCTCGCGAGGCCATGCCACCCAAGGCGCCCGCCCCAGAGGGATGGGATGGACCGAAGGTGACCCCGGGCATCGCCTGGGGACCGCTCGTAGTCCGGGCGGGATAGCCAGAAACCATGGCCGATTTCCAGAACACCTTCTCCTGGTCCCACTCCCGCCGCGGTACCTTCGAGCGCTGCCCGCGCCAGTACTGGCTCACCTACTACGGTTCCTGGGGCGGCTGGAAACAGGATGCCCCCGAGCCCGTGCGCCAGGCCTACATCGAGAAGAAGCTGACCACCCGCGCCATGTGGATCGGGACGGTGGTTCACGACATGGCCGAGGGGGTGTTGAAGGACCTGATGGCTGGCCGCCGCCCCAACCCCGACTACCACATCCGCAAGGCCATGAGCCGAGCCCGTAGTGACATCCGAGAGTCCCGATCGGAGCGCTGGCGGGACTGGCCCAGCCGGGTGTGCGCCTTCCAGGACCACTACTACGGAGGCGATCCGGGCGAGCAGGCCTGGGACGACGCCCTGTCCATCATCGAGGAGCAGGTGCGGGGCTTCTTCGACCGGCCCACCTTCAAGCGTATGCTCCAGGTACCGGAGCGCTTGCTGGAGGTCGAGGAGCTCACCCAGGTCGAGGTGGGCGATGTTCCCGTCTGGGTCAAGCTCGACGCCCTGGTGTCCGATGGCCGCGGCGGCGCGGTGGTGGTGGACTGGAAGACCGGCGCCCACCACCAGACCGACGTGGTCGCTGCACAGCTTGGGGTCTACGGCCTGTACTGCACCATGCACCACGACATCCCCGCCGACCGCATCATCGCCATGCACGTCAACCTGCGCACCGGCGACCGCACCCAGCACCCCATCGACGCGGAGATCCTCGAGCAGGCCCGCGCCGAAATCCAGGCCTCCGCCGACGCCATGCGCGCCAAGCTGGCGGACGTCCCAGGCAACGTCGCCATCCCGGACGACTTCCCCCAGCTACCCGAAGGCTCGGAAGCCTGCGCGCGCTGCCAGTTCAGGCGCTCGTGCGGGAGGGGATAAACCCCTCCCCTACGTTGGGCTGTCGCGAAGGTCGAACGTAGGGGAGCACTTCATGTGCTCCCGAGCGGGGCGAACCGTTTGAGGGGCTAGAACCCTTCGTAGTTGGTGGCCTTGCCGAAGATCTCGGCGATGCCCACGTTCTGGTCGTCTTCGCCGGCGTAGACCTCGAGGAACTCGACCTTGATCTCACCGAAGGCGCCGCCGGTGTAGCCCGTGATGCTGGGCACCATGACCCACTGCACCTCGTCGTTGTCCTCGAGCTCGTGGACGAGCTCGCGGTTGTTGGCGCTGACCTTGATCTTCTTGGGGCGGGCGTGGGACTTGGGGCCCACCTGAATGCCCAGGGAGGACACGCCGAAGCCCGAGGCCTCGACCTGGATGAAGCCACCGTCCTGCGCTGTGGCGAAGAAGGTCTTGGGGTCTTCGTCGATGGCCAGCTCGGCCAGGTTGGGGCCGGCCGGGGTGGAACTCAGATCACTGAACTCCGGGGCCTTGAGCTTGGTCTCGAACTCGGTGAGGTGGACCATCAGCTCGCTGATGGCCATGTTGGGGTAGTCCCGGCCGTCGTAGATGTCGGAGACGTTGATGCGGAGCTTGCCGCCGAACAGGTCCTCACCCACCTGGAGATCGTCGATGTCCACGATCTGCATGGCCACGTCGTCCTGGAACTGGGCTGTGGCGCTGCCGCGCGGGGACAGTTCCTGGCGATCGTTGAGGCTGAAGGCCTCGACCTTGATGGCCTTGACCCGGGCGTAGTCCTGGAATGTCTCTTCGCTCTTGGCCCAGCCGACCACCATGGCGATCTTGTCGACCGTGGACTTGGGCAGGTCGATCTCGATCCACTCGCCCCGGTTGGGGCTCTCACCCGGCACCATCCAGCAGGTCTCGAGGTTGCCGTCGATGGCGGACTGCGCGTTCCAGTAGTTGGCGCCCTTGCGGTGCTCGGGCTTGAACTTCGACGCGGTGGCACCTGCGAGTGCCACGGCGGGAACGAGGAAGAAAACGAGAGCGCGGGCGTGGGACATGGTCACTCCGGATCTGGCGCACGGGACGGTGTGCACAGCAGGGATGCCCCTATAACGCTCCCCGCAGGGGTGTTCCCGCAGAGCCCTCGTCGGTTGACGACAGCTTGGCTACCGGAGGCGGCGGAGCGGCGGAGCACGCCTGGGGAAACCGCGCCAGCAGCGGGATATTCCTGCTCTGATGCGCCGGGTGGTTTCCCGGCAGGAGGCACCGAGCTCCATGACGCCGACTCTACTCGTGGCCGCCCTGCACGCGGAGGCCCTCCCCCTGCTCCGCCGCATGCGGTGCAGGCACCGGCATGGTCGAGGGCTGTGGGCCGGCGAGTTGGCGGGCCGGCCGGTGCTGCTGCTGCGCTGCGGAGTAGGCCGCGCACGGGCGGAGCGAGCCACGGCGCGGGTGCTGGCCGAGCACCCCGCTGGGCGCATCCTGTCCCTGGGCACCTGCGGTGCGCTCGTAGATGCGCTGCCGGTGAGCACCCTGGTGTCCGCCACGGCCATCCTCGATGCGCCTCCCCTCGCGCAGCCCCCCCTTGGAGGCGTCGCGCGGCCCGTGGTCCTGGCCACCGTGCCCCGAGTGGTCGCCGACGCTGCCAGCCGATCCGCCTGGGCGGAGCGCGGGGCCGAGGTGTGCGAGATGGAGGCCGCTGGGGTCCTCGCTGCCGCGGGGGGGCGCCCCTTCCACACCCTCAAGGTGGTCAGCGACCTGGCGGGCGCCCGCCCCCCCAAGCTGCGCGGCGTACCGCGCTCACTGCGCATCTCCGCCTTCCAGGTTCGCGCCTACCGCCTGGTTGACCAGCACCTGGCCCCCGCGCTGGAGGCCTGGCTGCCAGCCTGATGCGGACCGCTACTCGAGGCCGGTGTCGTACAGGAAGCTGAAGTCCATGCCCATGTCGGCGCCGGACACGTTGGACTGGCCAACAGACATCCAGCAGTCGCCCTCACCGCCGCAGGCCCAGCCCTCGAGGGTGCCGTCGATGATGCCGTCGTCATCGAGGTCGGCCGCCGCATACAGGTACAGGGAGGTGTTGGCCGGAGCAAGCAGCGAGTAGTTCAGGTCAGTGGCGCCCGCCAGCTCCTCGGGGCCGAAGACGTCGTAGTCGTAGGCTTCGTCGAGGGTGGAGACCACCACCTGGGCCTCGGCGTAGTACTTGCCCGCCACCACGTAGATGTGGGTGTCGGGGTAGTCGGTCACAAGGGCGTCCCAGCTATCGTCGATGCGGGACACCGCACCGGTGACGCGCACGAAGGGAACCAGCTCGAAGCCCGAGCCGCCCACCGGGATCAGCATGGTGACGTCTTCGTCGGCGTCACCGAAGGTGATGGTGTTCTGAGCGTTGCCGTCGTCGTCCACCGGCTGGCCCCAGGTGTCCGCGGGGTCGTACAGGCCGTTGTTGTTGTCGTCCCACACGCCGCGAGCCACGTAGGTGCCAGCGTTGGCGCAGTAGGTGTAGCCCCAGGAGCCCTCGGCGCCATCATCCGTGGCGGTCACGGCGATGTCGGGCTTGAGCCACCAGACCTGCTCGGTGCTGGGGTAGAGCAGGAAGGTGCCGACATCGCCCACACCGTTGTAGGGCACGCCGATCTCGAGGGTACCACCTACGGTGACCAGGTCGTCGGAGCAGCCGCCACCGCCGCAGATCTCGTCGTTGTAGACCCACTGGGTGCCGTCCCAGTAGTAGCAGGAGCCGCCGGAGCCCCAGCTCGGGGGGCAGTCGGGGCAGTCCCCGCCAGAGCCGCCAGAACCGCCATAGCCGCACCAGTACTCGGTGAGGATCTCGATGTTGATGTCGTTGACGACCTCACCATCCTGCAGGACGATCGGGTCGGCGTAGATGCCAACCGGATCGTAGGGTTCGATGACCCGGTTGAACCACTTGTCGAGCACCGCGTACAGGTAGATCTCGTTGACCCGGTCGGTGTCGACGTCGATGGAGAAGGTGTTCTCCGCCCCGTTGGTGGAGGGATCGGTGAGGGTGGCGTCGGCGTAGTAGGTCGAGGCACCCGTCTTCTCGTCGGTGGTGTAGGCGGTCACGAAGATGTCGCCGTAGGGGAAGACGTCACCGAAGCAGCTGTCCTCCCAGGCCAGGGAGGTGAGGTTTCCGTCGTCGTCGTATTCGTACAGCGTGACGGTGACGTGGCC
>CAZHIK010000193.1:0-11729 GCA_964532635.1 uncultured Enterobacterales bacterium | reverse complement strand
GGGGTGGGGGCGTGGTCCTCGCCCGGGGCCTTCAGGGTGGCCAGGTCGGGGGGGGGGGGGGCCTCGGGAGCCGGCTCGGGCTCGGGCGCGGGCTCGGGGTCGGGAGCGGGAGCCTCGGGGGCGCCGCCGCAGGCACTCGCGCCCACGAGGACGGCCGAGAACAGGACGGGTCTGATCCAGGACGGCAACATGTTCCATTCCTCCGGTGCCGGATTAGCCAGCCAAGGACACTACGCCGCCGACGCTCCCAGAGCAAGCCACAGAGCGGGATTCGTCGCTCCGAAGGGGGCCGAAGCGGTGTCGTTGTTCCCGTCCGTGATCCGCGAGGTTGCGCGCGCGCTCCCTCTCGGTGGTTCCCGAGGACCGCGGGGGAGCCCCTCCTGTCGCTGGGTCAGCGCGATGTGGAGGGGGCGGTCACGCCGCCGGTCTCGGCCAGCAGGCCACTCCCGTGTTCCGTGATGGTGACCGCCAGGCAGCCGGCCGCTCGCATGATGGCCTCGAGGCTGGCCGGGCTGCGGGAGATGAGGGGCCAGCCCAGCAGGTGGCTCCAGAGCACGTCGTCTTTGGCTGGAGCCAGCGCGGTGACCAGCAGCTTGCCCCTCGGACCCAGGCGCTGGGTGAGCTCCTGGAGGGTGTCGGTGGCCATGCGAGCGGGGAGGTAGTCGAGGAGGCTGTCGGCCACCATGAAGTCGACCTCGCTCAGGTTCCGCAGCGAGCTGTCCTTGTTCGGAGCCCCCAGCGGCTCCTGGATCATGCGCAGGCGCATCTTCGCGCCCGACCTGGACAGGGTGGTGTCCAGGGCGGTGAGGGCTTCTCGGGTGGGCTCGACGATCCACAGTTCGCCCTGGCTCCGCTTGATCTGGCGCCAGACGCGCTCGAGGAGGGGGCCCTGGGCGCAGTTGACCAGCACGATCCTCGGGTTGTCGAGGTGGGTGGAGGCCCAGGCCTCGAGGCGCTTGGCGGCCTCGAGGTGGCGGGCCCTGAGGCCTTGGATTCGCGGAAGCGCCTGCAGCCAGCCATCGACCTTGAGGCCCAGCGCACCGTCGCCCTGGGGGCTGCTCTCGAGCACGTGACGCAGCACGGTGGGCCCGCCGGCGAAGCCGTCGGGGGCGGCCATGGTGAGCTCGGCGGTGGCGGAGCGCAGAAGGTAGGGGTGGACCTGCTGGCCCAGTTTGCGCAGGGCTCGGGCCACGGTGGTGGGGTCGGTGCCGGCCCGCTGGCGGCGCTCGAGGTCGGCGGCCAGCAGTTCCAGCAGTTCCTCCACTCGCTTGGCGGCCTTGGGATCGTCGGGACTGCGTCGCAGCTGCTGGTCGAGCTTGGCCAGGCCTCCCAGGCTGGCGCCCAGCATGGAGCGGGCCATCTGCGTGGCGTGGCCGTCGTCTTGCTGGCCGATGGCGGGTGCGGCACCGCGCAATCCGCCGGTGACCGCGTTGGAGGTGACATCCCGCAGGCGGTCGGCGACCTCCTCGGCCAGTACGCGCCAGAAACGGGCTGCGAAGGCCGCGTCCGAGGCCAGCACTTCCTGGAGTTCGAGCACGGGCCATCGGGTGACCACGCAGCCCGGGCCCGCGAAGGCATCTGCGCTTCGGGGGGTGCCGTCGATGAAGCCCAGCTCGCCCACGAGCTCGCCGGGGCCCAGCACGTCCAGCACCACCTCGGGACGGGAGCGGCGGTCTACGATCTCGAGCTGGCCTCGCTCGACACGAAACATGTCGCCGCCCTTTTCACCACGGACCAGCAGGTGGTGGCGGGGTTCGAGCTCCATGGTCCGGCCGATGCGCTCGAGCCGCGCCCGATCGTCGTTGCTGAGGCGAGAGAGGAAATCCGAAGCCATCGTCACTTCCGAAGGTCGTACTGCTGCCTATCCCGCCCGGAAGCTCTGGGCCGGCTCGGTTGTCGTGGCGGGCGAGGTGATAAGCTTCCTCCCGTCCAAGGGGTCCTCAGCGGACCCCAATCTCATTGTGGAGTTTCGCCGATGCAGGCCGTGGATGAGCTGATCGCGACGATCCGGGAGTGCGCTCCCGACGGTTCCAAGGAAGACGAACTCGAGGCCGCCAAGGCCGCGCTGACCGAGCTGGCACGGGGCCCAGATGGCGGCCGGGTGCGCGAGCGGGTCGAGCGGGCCCTCAAGGGCGAGTTGCTCGAGATCCGCTGGGAGCTCGAGGAGGTCCTCGAGGACTCCGAGCCCAAGCCCGTCGATACCGCAGCCCCGCCGGAGCCGGAGCCGGAGCCGGAGCAGGAGGATGAGCTGATCATGGTCTATGACGACCCCCGTGGCCTGGTGCTCCACCGCAACCGCGACGGCTCGCGTTGGTTCGCAACCCAGCTCGATCCCGGAACCGGCCAGCCTCAGACCTTCGAGCTGCCACCGCACCAGATCGCGGCCGTCCAGCAGCAGCTGGCGGGCTCACCGTACTGGGTGCTCGGTGCCGGAGGCCAGGGTGGGTAGCCGCACCGCCCGCCTGGTGGTCGCCGTCGTGGCGGGCCTGCTGCTGGCGGGCTGTGGCGCCAAGAAGCTCGCCAAGCAGGGGGAGAGCCTGCTCCAGGACGGTCGCGCCACCCACGCCGCCCGGTGCTACGCGAAGGCCTGTGAGAAGCGGCCGTCCAAGGCCAGCTTTCAGCTCGGATATGCCCGCGCGTTGCTGGCTGATGGTCAAGCCGACAAGGCGGTCGCGCCGGCTCGGATCGCGCTCGACGACGAGCTCGTGGGAGCCGACGTGGTGCTCATCGAGGCGCTCGTGCGCACCCGCCAGCTGGACGAAGCCCGCACCCTGCTCGAGCGTGCCAGGCAGGAACGCCCTGGCGATCCCGATGTCCTGGAGCTCACGGCGAGGGAGCACCTGGTCCGCGGTGAGCCGCGCCAGGCCGTGGTGGCGATGAAGAAGGTGGTCGAGATCGAGGCCAGCGGGCCGCGCATCGCCTACCTCGGCTGGCTGCTGGCCAGGGCGGGGGAGATGCCGCGGGCCATCGAAGCCGCAGAGCGGGCCTTCGGCACCAAGACCGACGACATCGAGGCCCTGGGTGACGTGGCCGCAGTCTTCCTGCTCGCCGGCCGTGACGCCCAGCGCAAGGACACCGTGCGAGAGATCCAGAGCTTCGGATCCGAGGTGGTGAAGCAGTGGCAGGAGCGCGCCGGTCGGGCCCAACAGGTGGGCGACCACGAGAGCGCCTTGCGCGCCATGACCGCGGCCGTGGCCGTGCGCCCCTCCGACGGTGAGCTGAAGGGCCTGCTCGGCCAGATGATGCTGTCCATGGGCGAGCAGGAGAGCGCCGTCACCTTCCTGCTGGGCGCTCTCCAGACCGACGCCTACCGCGTGTCGTGGGAACGCGCCGTCAGCTACGACGAGACCAACGCCGTGCACACCATGGGCTTCGAGGACGAGAAGGCCTCCGCCTTCGCGCGCACCCTGGCCCGGGCCTACGAGAGTCTCGGTCAGACCGCCAAGGCCGCCGACGCCCTGCGGGCGGCGCTGCTCATCGGTGGCGATCGCAACCCCGACAACTGGGTGGAGGCGGGCCGGCTCTTCCTCCTGGCCAAGGACCTCCGAGGTGCGGGCCACGCGGGCCACTTCGCCTACGATCTCGATCCCTCCCACCCCGGCGCCCTCGTCTTCCTGCTGAAGCTGTACGCCAGCGCGGGCGATGTCGGTCAGGCCATCGGGTACGGTCGGCTCGCCTGGCAGGCGCTGCCGGGCGATCCCCTGGTCGCCCTGACCCTGGGCGAGCTCTACGAGCGTCGTGGGGATCCCGTCTCGGCGCGTGACCTCTATGCGGTGGCCCTGGAGCAGCACCCGGAGATCGGAGCCCTGCGCAAGGCGATGCAGCGGGTGGAGCGCAGGTAGGCGGTCCGTCGCGCCCAACCTCTAGGCGTTGTCGTCCTCGGGCTCCGGCAGCACCGCTCGGCAGCGCTCCGCGGCGTCTTCGAGGATCGAGGGTGCCTGGGTGCCCCCGACGGCCATGGCGATCCCGGCGAGGAGGCGTTGGGCGACCTTGGGCTCCATGCCCCAGAGCTGGTCCACCTGGATGGCCGGTCCGTAGCCGCGCCAGCATGCCAGGGCGAGCTCGAGCACAAGGCGGTCGCCGTGGGAGGCGGGGCAGGTGTGGAGGAAGTTGTGTGCGCCCACATCGCTGCCGCTCCGGGCCTTGTCGAGTGCCTTGTCGAAGAGGTGCTGGTGACGAGGCTCCACCATGACCGCGGTGGTCAGTTCCGCGCTGGGCTTGTCGGGGCTGGACATGGGCTGTTCCGTGGGGTGGGGGGGATAGGGTCAGCGCTCGAGGTGACGGGTGGCGGCCTCGAGCTTGTCGAAGACCTGCTTCTCGAGGGCGGCCAGCCGGTGGGCGCTCAGGCCCAGCCGGTGGGCCAGGCGGCCTACCGCGCGGGCTTCTTCCACGCGGTAGTGACCGTCCACGAGGGCTACGTGGATGCAGGCCCGCACGAAGAGCTCGGCGTGGGGCCAGATGGACTCGATGGGCTCGCGGGGTGCGTTTCGGCCGAGGCTCTCGCCCAGCAGGGCTTCGATGGCCAGCCGCTCCGGTTCCTCGATGGAACCGTCCGCGCGAGCCACGGCGCTCAATCCGCGGCGAAAGACCCGACGCATGGCGGGGGTCAGCCCAGCTGCTGCGATCTCGTCGGCCAGGCGCATCGGTGCTTTCGAGACTCCTGCTTGACGAAGTGGCGATCCCGCTCGGGAGCGCTTGGGTTAGTATTGTAACCCCTGCGGATGCGCGCGCTCGAGTTCGACGCGTCCGCGTTCCCGGACTGGTCCGGATCGCTCCCCGAGGGAAGAAGCCAGGAGGCGCAAAGATGTTCCTGTTCGCACGTTGGCTGCGGTGTTCGTTGGCCGCACTCGCCCTGATCGCTGCTTGGGCCGTACTGCCCACCACCCTGGTAGCACCCGTACACGCACAGGCCGTCTTCGAGGGCAGTGGCCTGCTGGAGCTGGTCCCTGCCGACCAGGTCGTCGGCGACGGTAAAACCCCCGTGAAGTTTTCCCTGGTGGCGCTCGAGCCCGACGGCTCTCCCATCAAGGGCCTGAAGGCCAAGATCGTCCCCACCGGTGGCACCACCACGGTGCTCCGTGAGCAGGGTGGTGGCATCTACGAGTTCACCTTCACCCCGCCCGAGGTCGATGCCACACGCACCGTCGAGCTGGCCATCAAGGGCAAGAAGCTCGACAAGACCCCCATCGCCCGGGTCTACGGCCTCACCGTGCTGCCCCCGGCTTCGCACCAGCTCGCCGTCACGGCCAACCCGCCCCAGCTGATCCTGGGGCAGGACGCCTCCTCGACCATCAACATCCAGCTCAGTGGCGGTGACCTGACCGACCTGTCTGGTGTCGACCTGGTGGTCGCTCCCACGGTGGGCGAGGTCGCCAACCTCACCAACCTCGGCAACGGCCGCTTCTCTGCGCTGTACACCCCGCCCCTGGTCAACTACCCCCAGGTGGCCATCCTCACCGTGGCCGATCGTCGGGATCCCAGCCGTAGCTACGGCTTCCTGGCCATCCCCCTCGTGGGCAAGACCTCCTACCCCATCACCTCCACCCCGGGCGCCAACGTGATGCTCAAGGTGGGTGACCGCGACTTCGGTCCCATCCAGGCCGACACCACCGGCCGGGCCAATGTACCCATCGTCGTGCCCCCCGGTGTGACCCAGGCCACCCTCACCACCGCCTCCGGCGCCGAGACAAAGACCGAGACCATCGACCTCAAGGTCCCCGAGTCCAAGCGAGTGGCCCTCTTCCCCACCTACGCCGGCATCCCCGGTGACCGTGGTGTCACCGTGCCTGTGCGCGTCGCCGTCACCACCGCCAAGGGCGAGCCCGCCCCCAATGCCCGGGTGAACATCAGCGCCTCCTCCGGCACGCTCACCAACCCGGTCCACGAGGGCAACGGCATCTACCGGGCCGACTACACCCCGGCTGCCATGCTGGCCATGGGCCAGGTCACCATCGCCGCCAGCCTCGCCAGCGCGCCAGGCGTCCAGACCGACAACGTCACCGTGCCGCTGGTCCCGGTCCGTCCCGGTGGTGTCACCGTCTCCGCCGACCCCAGCCTGCTCGCCCAGGGCGCCAGTGGCTTCAAGGCCCTGGTGCAGGTCGTCAGCCCCGAAGGCAAGGGCATGAGCGGCCAGAAGGTGGTGCTCGTGGCCAACGGCGCCGAGCTCCAAGAATCCGTCAAGGACCTCAAGGGCGGCGACTACCAGGGCCTGTTCGACCTCACGGGCACCGGCCCGGTCGAGCTCACCGCCACGGTCCAGTCCACCGCCACCGGCAACCCAATGCGCGACCTGGTGCTCCTGCCCACCGTCGAGCGCCTGCCCAACGACGGCCTGTCCAGTGCCATGCTCACCGTCGTGGCCGTCGACGAGTTCGGCTACCCGGTCGCCGGAGTGCCCGTCACCCTGGCGCTGGTCACCGGCGACGGCTCGCTGCCCTCCTCGGTCACCACCAACGACGCCGGTGTCGCCCAAGTGTACTACACCGCAGGTCGCGGGGCGGGCATGGTCTCCGTCCAGGCCTCGGCGTCCGGCAATACCGCTGCTGCGGCCATCCTGCAGGCCCCTGTCGCGGTCGCGGAAGGCCTCGAGCTGCCCCGCAGCGGCACCGACGCCAGCATCGCCCTGCGCGACGCCTGGTCCTCCATCGTCCAGGTCATGCGCATCGAGCGTGAAGGCCAGGCGTCCAACGCCATCGTTCCGGTGCCCGTTGCCGCGGGTGGTGGCGAGTTGGCGGCCATGAAGCTCGTCACCGAGCCGTCTTCTGTCGCCGCCGGCGGCACCGTCACTGTCAAGATCACGGCCACCGACGCCGAAGGCCAGGGCGTCACCGGCCTGGGCTTCGACTTCATCGTCAGCGCCGGCACCCTGGGCGCCGTGACCGACAAAGGAACCGGCGAGTACGTCGCCTCCCTCACCGTCCCGGCCGGCCTCAGCGGCGAGATCATGGTCAGCGCCGCCGACAAAGGGGGAAAGGCCTCTTCGTTTCTGAAGGTGCCCATCACCGCCGCCCCCGCCTCCATCTGGGGTAGCGAGCCCACCGCCCAGCCCGAGCCCGCTCCCGAGCCCGAGCCGGCCCCCGAGCCCGAGCCCGAGCCCGTGGTGGCGCAGCCCGAGCCCGAGCCCGAGCCCGTCCCCGAGCCCCCCAAGGAGCCCTCGGAGCCCGGTGAGCATCGCTGGATCCGGGCTCGCGCCGCCATCGGCACCGCGGGCTATCGCTACAACTACGACGTCAACGCAACCCCACGCAGCATCGTCTCCGATGGCAACCCCGTACCCTACGGCGAGTCGCTGCAGCTGTCCGGCGACACCGCGGCGCAGGATGGCACCGGCGACACCGTGCCCCTGTCTGTGCCGACCATCGACGTCCACCTGATCGGCTGGCTGCCGATGTTCGAGTACATCGGCGTCGATGCCCGCTACCGCACCACCTGGTTCGGTGTCGAGACCGACTCGTTCACCCAGCCCCACGAAGGCGTGGACATGTCCTGGGTCGACCACTTCGTCACCGCCACCCTCCAGGCTCGCTACTTCCACGACGTCGATGACAACCGCTTCTGGATTGGTGCCCACGGCGGCATCGTCTCCACCGCGGTCCCCCTGGTCGCCATGTGGACCCCGGCCGGTCAGAGCCGTGGCCTCTGGTTCTTCCCCTGGGGCTTCACCAGCATGTACGGCGGCATCCGCGGTGGTGCCGAGCTGGGCTTCGGCCTCGACGTGCTGCTGTCCGGTTCGTGGGGCACCGAGGCCTTCTCCGGTGTTTTCGCCTCCGACTACGATGTCGCCCTGGCCTACGAGGTCATCGACCACGTCACCGTCAATGTCGGCTACAACCGCCTGTCCCGCGACGTGATCGTGCCCGAGTGCAGCGAGTGTGAGGACACGGGCAACATGGTCCAGGCCGCCGACCTGCGCTCCGGTGTCTATATCGGTATTGGTACTGCGTTCTAAGCCTGTTATGGCGAATCACGACCGGCCCCTCGGGGTCGGTCGTCCAGCTTTGGAGGACCGATGAAGGCCTTCGCTCCCGCAGCTCTGCTCTCCCTGATCCCCGTTCTCCTGGTCGGCTGTGGCAGCACGGCCATGGACGGCACGGTCGTGGACCACGCCGGCAACCCGGTGGCCGACGCCACCATCACTGCCGTGGGCACTCAGTTCCAGACCGTCTCCGACGCCACCGGGGCCTTTTCCCTCGAGTGCGCGCCGGGCACCTACGACCTGACCATCAGCCAGGTCGGCTACGTCACCATCAACTTCGACGAGCCCTACGAGGCCACCGAGCGCAAGCGCTACGACCTCGGCCAGCAGGTGCTGGTCAAGGTTCCCGACGACGAGGGGTTGCTGCTGTTCGCCAACGCCGAGTTCTCCGCCCTCGAGCCCGGCTTTCTCACGCGCAAGAGCGGCGGCGTGGGCAACGGCCAGTACCGGCACTACTGCCTGGACCGCAAAGAATCGGCGGTCAACGCCCTCAGCCCAGGCGTTCACACGTTCTACGACCACAACTCGGTGGGCTGGCGCGCCTTCTTGCTGGACGATGATGGCTGTGCCTACAAGATGTCGCCCAACGGACCCACCAGCTGGGGCATCGACTACAACGAGAAGGCCAAGGTGGAGACCGAGCAGCTCGAGAAGGGCCTCGAGCGCGCGCTGATCACCGTCGAGACCGGCGAGTACTTCATCGCCCACTGGGACCAGGGCTTCTTCACCAAGAAGAGCAGGGAAGATCCTCGGTATACGGGGTTCTATGTGAAGGTGGAGTAGGGGCGGGCGTCCTCGTGGAAGTGAGGGCCTGACGTAGGGATGTAGTTCAACTCCGCCCGGAGGGGTGGTGGTGCCACGACTCGTGTTCGTGTTCGTGTTCGTTGCTACGCGTGTGTTCGTGGGGAGGTCGGCAGCCGGTTGCCGTTCAGGGTCGGCGCAGCCTCCACAGCACGGCGACGGCGATCAGCAGCGCCAGCCCCAACCTGAGGGCGGGGACGCTGGCGGCGGGGGCGTGGCCCAGAGCCACTTGGCCGTGGAGGACCGTGGTGGCCAGCTCCCAGGCCAAGACGGGGGTGGCCGCGAGCAGGACCGCCAGGGAGCCTGGGGCCAACAGGGCGCACAGGGCGGCGGCGATCAGGGCGGCCAGAGGCGCTGCGAGCGGGCGGGAGCCCCGGTCGAGGCGCTCGGCTTGGGCCGCAGGGCGGCTGTCTTCGAGCAGGGCGGCCCAGCGGTAGGAGCCGGGGTCGTCGGAGCCGCACAGCTCGGCCAGGGCTTCGGGGGCGGGGAGCCGGGCCCAGGGAGCGCCAGGGGTCGCCTCCGCGGCCTGCCAGGTCCGGCCGTCCCACGACAGCTCGGCGCGGGTCCAGGCCTCCAGGGGCTGTCCGGCTGAGAAGGCCGAGGCTGGTGACAGGCGGCCGCCGGCAGGGTCTCCCTCGAGCCGGAACGCCACGCTGTCGAGCTCGAGCCAGACCGCGCCCTCCAGCCGCAGGGGGCGGTCGAGTTGCTGGGCCATGGCCCGGTCGTAGGCGCGAGCGGAGATGGGGACCGCCCAGCTGTCCAAGGCGGCGCCGCCGAGACCGGCGAGGAGCCCGAGCACCGCGAAGGGGGCCAGCAGGCGTGCAGGGCCCAGGCCGGCGCCCCCCAGGGCCTGCCACTCGCCGTTGCGGCGCAGGCTCACCACCGCCAGTGCGGCGCCTAGGGCGGCCACTACCGGGGTGGCCATGGACAGGTGGCCGGGCAGGAGCAGCAGGGCCATTCGCAGCGACGCTGACATGGCCGCGCCGCCGGAACCCGGGAGCCTGGAGCCGTGCTCCACCCAGTCCACCAGCAGCATCAGCAGGATCGCGGCGCCAGCGGCCACCGCGGTCCAGCGCAGGCCGGCGCGGAGCAGCAGTCGGCTGGCCAGGCTCATCGGTCCCTCCAGCCAGCCCACAGCAGGGCGGCCGCGATGAGCAGGCCCAGGAGGGGCAGGCAGGCGGCCAGGTGCGGGCCGACGACGCCTCCGGTGGCATCACCGATGCGGAGCAGGGACCAGGCACCGACCACCACCACCATGGTGTGGGCTGGCCTACCTCCCCAGCGCAGCCCCAGGGGCAGGGCCAGCAGGGGCAGCAGCAGGTTGAGCAGAGGCTGGGTGGTGCGCTTGATGAGCACTCCGTGCTCGTAGCTGGGGTCTTTGCCCCGATCGGTCATGCGCCGGACCAGGTCGGTCAGCTCGGCGTCACTGCGCTCGGCCAGTTCCACTCGGCGTCCGGTGTTGGTGACGGGGAGCGGCAGCGCGGCGGCATCGAATCGCAGCACCATGCTCTCCTCGCCCAGGCTCTGGATTGCGCCCTGCTCGAGATCGAGCAGCAGGCCCTGGGCCCGCTGGGTGAGCTGACCGGCGCGGGCCACCAGCACAGCGTCTTCCTGGGCCACGAGCAGGCCGCCATCGGCGGAGCGGTGGATCACGACCCCGCCCAGTTCGATGAAGCGGCCGGGCACCAGCTCCACCGAGGCGGCGGCCTGTGCGAGGCTCCGGGCTGCGGCCCGTCGGCCCGCGGGCGCGAGAGAGTGGGAAGTGAGGGTCGCCAGCGCCACCAGCACCAGCCCGAGGGTCAGCGCGGGCAGGAGGAGGCGCCTTCCGCTGACGCCCGCGCAGCGCAGGGCGGTCCATGTGCCCTCGGCCTGCCAGCGCCCATAGGCCACCATCAGCCCAACCAGGAAGGCCACGGGCAGCGTGTGCTCCAGGGCCGCGGGCAGGAGCGCCAGCACAAGGCGCAGGGTGGTAGCGGGCTCGGGCATGGCCGGTGCGGTGAGCAGCAAGGCACCGGCCTGCAGCAGCAGACCAGCCAGCGCCAGCAGGGCCAGGGCCACCGCGCAGGGCCCCGCGACGCCGCGCAGGGTCAGGCGGAACAGCATGGCTCGAAGCTGGTGGACGCTGGTCTTGGCATACCGTGTTCGCTATGGAGCTTGGTGGAACGCCGCCTGTCGCGTGGTTTGGCCATCGCGGCGGGCCCCTTGCTCCGTTGCAGGGTAGCCTAGCGGAGGCTACAGGCGCCCGCAAAGCCAGGTCCGCATCGAGGAGACAACGGAATGGAATTCCAGATCGGAGACAAGGCGGTCTACCCGGCCCACGGCGTGGGTACCATCACCGAGATCGAGGACGTCACCTTCGACGGCTTCACCCAGACCTTCTACGTCCTCAAGATCGTCGAGAACGGTATGACCATCAGGGTCCCGATCGGAAACGTCGAGGCCATCGGGATGCGTCGGGTGATCCCCGTCGAGCACGTCGACAAGGTCTACGACATCCTGCGCGACCGCGACGTCCCGGCCGACAACCAGACCTGGAACCGTCGCTATCGCGAGTACATGAACCGCATCAAGACCGGTGATCCCCTCGAGGTCGCCAAGGTCCTGCGCGACCTGGCCCTGCTGCGTCAGGACAAGACCCTCTCCTTCGGCGAGCGCAAGATGTTCGACCAGGCCAACAGCCTGCTGGTCCAGGAGATCTCGGTGGCCAAGAGCGTCCCCGAAGAGCAGGTCCAGAAGGAGCTCGAGGAGATCTTCGCCAGCTAGCTGGCCGTGCTCGTAGATCTCGACGCACCCGGGTCGGCCCCATAGGTGGAGCCGCTCCGGCGCGCTGCCGTGTCCGGAGTTCACCAACCCGAGGCCATGGAGGCGTCGTGGACAACCCCATCAAGGTCTTCAACTCGTACAAACGCTCCCTCGAGCCCTTCGTCCCCATCCACGACGGCAAGGTCGGCAT
>CAZHIK010000192.1:0-11749 GCA_964532635.1 uncultured Enterobacterales bacterium | reverse complement strand
ATCGGGTTGGGTAGCTCACGAAGCCGGTCAGAATCCCTGTGGAAGGGCACTAGAGATCACGGGGCAGCGGGCCCTGCCATATGCGCTGAAACAGCCCCCCCCAGTCCATGGTCTGGCGCTCCTCGAAGGGGATGCGCAGCCCTCAGGCGAGTTGCCGCCACAGCACAGGGTGGTCGCGCCGCCAGTCGGCGAAGCTAACCGCCCCGCGCCGCCGCCTCGAACAGGCCACAGCGCTGCCAGATGATTCATCCGCGCCCGTCTTGGCCGGTTCTGGCCCCCCGGACAGGCCACAGCGCTGCCAGATGATTCATCTGCGCCCGTCTTGGCCGGTTCTGGCCCCCCGGACAGGCCACAGCGCTGCCAGATGATTCATCTGCGCCCGTCTTGGCCTACTCAGCCCACGGGAACACGTTGGCTCCCGGCAGCGGCGGCAGGACCGCCAGGCCCCACTCGGCGGCGTGGTAGCCCACACGCTCGGTCACCGGGAACAGGGGCTCCACCAGATCTGGCGCGCAGCCCTTCTCCACCACGAACCACACCCGCGCGAGGTGGTCGGGCGCCGGGGCGATGCGCAGGGCGGGCAGGTTGTCGATCTGCGGGTAGACGGTCACCGGCCGGCGCACGGTCCATGCCAGGTCCCAGAACTCCACGAAGTCGTCCACCTCGTTGGGCAGAAAGCCCATCTCCTCGAGCACCGCAGCCATGTCGTCCACCGCCAGGCGGCCGTCCACGCACCAGCCCTCCTCGCGCTGGAAGTCGTTGTACCGGCCCAGCTCGTAGAACAGGTAGTCGCGCTCGCCCCAAGCGGTGTCGAGCAGCCCGTCGGGGTGGGCCATCACATCCCAGCCGTCGCTGTAGGGCGGGTCGGACGCGCTGATGTCACGGGCGCGGCCGGCGCGCAGCTTCACGCTCACCAGGGTGGGATCCTCCGGGTAGAGGTAGACATTGGGCGCATCCACCGCGGGCGGATTGCGCAGCACCAGGGTCACCTCGGCGCACTCCGCACCTTCCTCCACCGTGACCCCCTCGCAGTCGTCGCAGTACTCGGCGCGACCCTCGATGCCGTAGTTGCCCGGGCCCACGTGGGACTCGAACCATCCGCCAGCCTGCACCTCGGGCTGGTCCACCAGCTCGTCCTCCCACTCGATCCACGCGGTGTCGCCCCCAGCGCAGGCCCGCTCGCCCTCGAGCACCGAGATCACATCCACCGTGGCGGGCAACGACATGCTCTCGTCGCAGCCGCTGTCATCGGCGAAGGTCACCTGGCCACAGATGGTGGCCTCGGGATCGAAGTTGGCAGGTGGATCACCCGTGTCGCCCGTGTCGCCCGTGTCGTCGAGGATGTCGTCCGGGGTGTCGTCCTTGTCACCGCAGGCGATGAGCAGGGGAAGGATGCTGAGGACCGAGAAGCGCATAGCGGAGCCTCCATGTTGGCGATTCCAGCATACAGCCCTCGGCACCCACCCGCGCCACCCAGGCTGGCCTAGGCCGCTCCCGCGCCCCCCTGTTCCGGCGCGGGCTTGTCGCCCATCAGGAAGCGCTGCAGAGCGTATGGCGTCTCGAGGCCCCGAGAGCAGGAACGAGAGCCGCAGACGTAGGCCGCTGCGCGCTCACTGCCCTGCCGATGGTGGGCGGCGATGGGAAGCCGCTGGGGCAGCTCGTCGAGGTCGCAGTCGTCGCTGGTGACCACCACCTCGCGCCCTGGGGCGCCCACACTGCGAAGCACACCCAGGAAGGCTGCCCGGCGAGCGGCGTCGCCGTGGCTCCACACCAGCAGCACCTGGGGCTCCGCCAGCACCCGCTCTGCGGCCGCCAGCAGTGGCGCATAGGCCATCGGGTTCAGCTCCAGCCTCGAGAACCAGGGGCGGATCAAGGCCATGGCGCGCATTCGACGCTGGGGATCCGACAGCAGCGTGGCCAGACGAGCCAGCAGGGTGGCCCAGGCCGCAGCGTCCCCGGCCCTGCCCAGCTCTTCGAGGCGCTTGTCGAGGGCTTGTCCCGGGGCGCGGCGACCGCTTGGTTGACCGGGCCACCTGCCCTTCGAGGCGTCCTCGAGGGCCAGGCACATACGCAGCCAAGCCACCTCGCCAGTGCTCTCGAACAGCTCGAGGAACCCCAGCGCCAGCTGAACGTGGGCTCGGAAGCTCGCTGGCTCCGGCTGGCGCGCTCCGCGCAGGAACGACTCGTACAGCCGACCACGGTGCCACAGCAGCTGAGTGGTGCTGTCAGCGGCGGTCTCCGCCGTCTCGAGCCAGGTGCGGGCATCGGGTCCGATGTGGTCCAGGCTTCGGGCCGTGCGGGCCATGGCCGCCACCGCCAAGCCGTTGGCCCCCGGAAGCACCCGCTGGTCCACAGGCCCACCACCCAGACGCCCGTGGCGCTCGGCCAGGATCCTCCGAGCCCGCTCGATGTGGGATCGACGTACGCCACGCTGCTCGGTGGCGTCGCTGAAGGGGGGCAAGGTCACCAGGAAGCGCCCACCCCCCACAGCCCACAGCCCCAAGCTGGGCTGCACCGCGTCGAACAGGCTCTCCCCCAAGGCCTCGCGCAGGTCGTCCAGAGACAAGCCGATGTCCGGCGGCCCGGAGGGGCCCTCCACGGGGCGACGCAGGGCCGCGTGAAAGGCGCCGTACCTAGCCCGCAGCTCGCTCCATACGAGCCCCAGCACCTCGTCACTGGCCCAGAAGAGATCTCGACGCCCCGACAGCTCCCAGGCCTCGAGGAAGCACAGCGCGAGGTCGGCGTTGTACTCGAGCTCTTTGTCGAAGCTGATGGGTAGGCGGCCCGGACCCTGCCAGTCCTGGTAGTAGCCGCCGCCCAGGTGATCCCGACCTGCGCCACGCAGCTGCTCCTCGAGTCGATCCTGGGCCCAGTGCAGCAGCTCCGCCCGCCCCCGGCGAGCGCCGTGACGCATGGCGAAGCGCATCAGCCCGGGCGGGATGGAGCCGCGTGCACCCTGCTGCCCAAGGTACATGCGCCAGTGCGCAGCCAGGCCGTCGGCCGCACCGTCCAGGATGACCTCCAAGCGCTCGAGGTCCACCCCCACGAACGCCGAGTTCATCCCGGCGCAGCCAGGCCGACCCCCCGTTGTGCAGCGGTCGATGGAGGCCTGCACGGGAAGCTCGACGTGTGTCTGGAACATGGCGAGCAGGGCGCCGAGGCCTCGCCCCCCCTTCCACGCACCCACGCTCGCGCTCCAGGCCGCATACGGCGCGCGCCCCGGGGTCGCCCAGACCACCGCCCCCTCCCCTCGATCCCCCGCCAGCAGCTCGCAGGCCCCCAGGTAGCGCTCGACCTCGCGGTCGCTCTGCTCGCGACTCAGCAGCACCGGCACGTAGGCGCGGTTGAGGCTGCGAGCCACGTGTACATCCGAGAACGCTCGCTCCCACAACTCTCGGCCGACCCGGGAGTCGGGCTCGAGGATCCACATGAGGACAGGCCGGGCACGTCGCCGGGCCTCGTCGAAGGCCTGAGCGCCGAAGGGCCGCCAGTCCACCGGATCGTGGGCGTGCTGCAGGTAGAGCGGATCATCGGAGAGCAGCAGCCGGTTGAGGAAGCTCGGCGAGCCGTCGCTGAGGGTGTGCCGCACCCAGTTGGCCCCCGCGCTCCGCTGCGACTGCAGCTGCTGCCAGCGCAACATGATGGCGCCCACCACCTCGGGCGCGAAGCCGTCCACACCTGGAGGCGAGCGACGGAAAGGAACGGTATCCAGGGTGCTCACAGACATGACGACCTCGCTGCCGACGGGGGAGTGACGGGACCACCGGATCCACCTTGGTCTCACCCCGCGGGAGTGCACAGACGGCATGGAGCTACCGGGTGAGCACCCTCACCGGGGCTCGGATCCAGCGCGGCGGATAGGTTCGTGGGCCAGCCCGGAGCCCAGGCCATGACCCCCGAAGACATCGCCACACTGCGCGCCCTGCTGCCCGAGGTCGAGTTCTCCACCGGCAGCTCGGTGCTCGATCTGCACAGCCGGGACGAGAGCCACCACAACCCTCAACGCCCCCACCTGGTGGCCTGGCCCACCACCACGGTCCAGGTGTCCACGCTGATGCGCTTCGCGAGCGATCGTGGCGTTCCGGTCACCCCCTGGGCTGGAGGCACCGGCCTCGAAGGCGGCTGCGTGCCCAGCCGGGGCGGCATCGTACTGGACATCGGCAAGATGGATCGGGTCATCGAGGTCCGCCCCGACGACCTGCAGGTGGATGTGGAGCCCGGGGTTCCCTACAAGAGGCTCAACGCGCAGCTGGCCGCCCAGGGCCTGTTCTTCCCCCCCGATCCCGGCGCCAGCGCCCTGATCGGCGGCATGATCGGCACCAACGCGTCGGGAGTGCGCACCGTGGCCTACGGCGGCACCCGCGACCGGGTGCTGGCCCTCGAGCTGGTGCTGGCCGACGGCCGGGTGCTCGAGCTGGGCAGCCGCGCCATCAAGAGCTCCGCTGGCTACGACCTGGTGGGCCTGGTGGTGGGCAGCGAGGGCACCCTGGGCGTGGTCACCCGCGCCACCCTGCGGCTGCAGGGTCTACCCTCGGCCCACCTGGCCATGGTGGCCACCCTGCCCTCGGTGCCCGCGGCGTGCGCCGCCGTGGCCGACACCATGCGCTACGGCCTGCAGCCCGCAGCCCTCGAGCTGATGGACCAGGCCCTGGTGCGCGCCATCAACGCCGACCGCGACACCTCCATGCCCGAGGCCCCCACCCTCTTCCTCGAGTTCCACAACGTCAACGACGCGGTGCTGCACGAGCAGGGCGCCATGGTCACTCAGGTGCTGGAGGAGCACGGCGCCATCCAGGTGCGAGCCGGCGTCGACCCCGCCGAGCGGCTGGCGCTGTGGGAGGCCCGCCACGGCGCCCTGGAGTCCATCAAGCGCAGCCACCCGGGCCTGGCGGTGCTGCTGGTGGACAGCTGCGTGCCCATCGGCGCCTACGCCGCCTTGGTTCGAGCCGCCCTGGATGCCGTCCAGGCCCACGGCGTCACCGGCTACTTCTGGGGCCACGCCGGCGACGGCAACCTGCACCTTGGCCTGGTCCACGACCCCGCCGATCCCACCGCCATCCAGGCCGTCGAAGCCGTCAACCACTCCGTGGTCGCCTCGGGCCTGGCGCTGGGCGGCACCTGCACCGGCGAGCACGGCGTGGGCCTGGGCAAGCGGGCCTTCATGCAGCGCCAGCACGGCGAGGCCCTCGAGCTGATGCGCGGCATCAAGGCCCTGTTCGATCCCGAGGGGATCCTGAATCCGGGCAAGGTGCTGCCCTAGCAGCGCGGGGCGTGGTTCGCGGCTGCTGCGCGTGCCGTGGCACGCTGGTCCACCACCAGGGCGGTGAGGATCTCGCTCATCGGCTCTCTTTCCAACCGGGCTTCAGCACAACCCAGGGGCCATCGGGCACCACTGCCCAGCGCGCGTCGGGGCCGTAGGTCTCGAGCGCCATGGCCACCGCGGCTCCGATGTCATCCACCCAGTGCAAGCCCAGCCGCTCGACCTCGGCCGCGCCCACACCCTGCGCGTGGAGGCCCACCCGATGGCTCAGCCCCACCCGCATGGCCTCCTGGGCACACCACTGATCAGGCAGGAACAGCTCCCCCCGGTGCAGCCGCTCCAGAAATGGGCGAGGCGCGTCGATGGCCTCGAGTACCCGGTGGTAGTCGGGGCTTCCCGCCCCGTCGGGGCAGGCCGCGGCCACGAGGATGCCACCCCCGGGGCGGACCACGTCCGCAGCACCCGTGATGCCCTTGGCGGCCTGGTAGAGGTTGCAGTCCAGGGGCGCCCCACCGTTGGTGGTCACCAGGAAGTCCAGGGGCTCGGGCAGCTGTCGCACCGCGAAGCGTTCCAGGAAGGCGCAGCCCCGGGCGTGAGCAGACACCGGATCGCCGGCGAACACTCCGGTGGTCTCGAGGGCGCGGTCCACGGTGACGTTGACCAGGAAGTCGGCACCGGCCAGCTCGAGGGCCTGCAGCGCCAAGCGGTGGAAGGGATTGCCCTCGAGCACCCCGGGCCGGGTCCGCGGGTGGTCTACCATGGCCGGGCTGTGCACCAAGCGCACGGTCTCGACCCCCGCGATGCCCGGCAGGATGGACTTGCGCCCGCCGGACCAGCCCGCCCACATGTGGGGCTCGATGAGGCCGGTGAGCAGCTTGAGATCGGCGCGTGCGTAGCGGGCGTCGATGTGCAGCGGCACTCCGCCCTCGAGCTCGCCCACCCGCACCAGCCCGGCTGGCTCCTGGGCCTTGTGGTCCGCCACCCGGTAGCTCCTGGCTATCTCCGGCCCCAGCAGGCGCTCCCGCTGAGCCTGGGTGCTGGGCTCGTGCAGCCCAGTGGCGATGAGGATCAGGGTGCGCTCCCGGGGCACCCCGGCACGATGGATGACCTCGAGCAGCGGCGGCAGCAGCTGGGGATTGGGCACGGCCCGAGTTCCATCGCTGACCACCACGCACGCGTCCCGCCGACCGTGGGCGATCTCGGCCAGGGGCGGGCTGTCGATGGGCTCCCCCAGTGCCGAGCGAACGGCCGCGTCGAAGTCGGGCAGCGCTGGCGGCTCGCCGGGGGTGATCACGCCCAGGAAGCCCGCGCTGACCGGCAGGTCCAACCGCAGCTTCCCGGCACCGAACTCGAGCTCCACTCTCCTCATGCTCCGAAGGTAAGCGCCGGCTGTTTTCAGCGTCCACCCGGACACGGGAAACGGTCGCGAGTCGTACAGGGATCCCGTACCTTGCTGGCTGCCTTTCCTTCTAGACGTGCCGCATGTTCTCGAGCCGCACCACCCTGCTGCTCTCCACCACTCTGGTCCTTGGCGCATGCCGCCAGGGCGCGAACCAGGTGGACGGCACAGTCCTGATCGTCGTGATGGACGGGGTACGCCTCGAGGAGTCCCTGGGCGACGAGCCCTCGAGCGCGACGGGCGAGGAACCCTGGGAGTTCATGCCCCGAGTGTGGGACGAGCTGGTGCCCCAGGGGGTGCGCGCCACCCAGGCCTGGAACCTGGCCGCCACCACCACCACCCCCGCCCACGTCTCCATGATGAGCGGGCGGCGCCAGCCGGTCACCAACTACCCGGTGGACGGCGAGCCCGGACTGTACCGCCCCGACCTGCCGGTGCTACCCGAGCTGCTCCGCCAGGCCACCGCCGCCCCCCGCAGCGAGGTGGTGGTCATGGCCAACACCGAGCTGGTCCAGCCCGTGGTCCACAGCCTGTGGCCCGGCGCCGGCTTCATCCACAGCGCCCACTTCGAGTGGGTCGGCCAAGGCGACAACGAGGACCAGCCCGCCAGCGACGACCGCGTGGTGATCCGCCGCCTGGTGGACCACATGCAGGATGTGCCCCTGCGCTTCGCCCTGCTCAACCTGCACCAGGTGGACCGCTCGGGCCACTACGGAGACCACGACGACTACCTCGAAGACGTGCGCTGGCTGGATGAGCCCATCGCCGATCTGTGGGCCTGGATCCAGACCCAGCCCGAGTATGCCGACGACACCTGGCTGCTGCTGGTGGCCGACCACGGCCGCCACACCGCCGCAGAGGACGATCCTCCCTGGCGCCACCACGGCTGCGCCTGCAACGGCTGTCGGAGGGTGCCCTTCCTGCTGCTGGGCCCCGATCTCCGCGCCGGGGTGACCTACGACGATCCGCTGCTGCTCACCGACGTGGCCCCCACCCTCGCCGCCCTGTGGGACCTGCCCATGCCCTGGGCCGAGGGCCTGGTGCAGCACGAGCTGTTCGAGTCCGATCTCTCCGCTTCGTCCCGCCAGGGCCTGGCGGATCTCGCCGTAGCCGGCGGCCACAGCGCGGAGCTTTGGTACCGCGACGATCCCGCCCACCGCAGCGAGCTGCTGCTCGACGGGGTGGCGGTCTCCAGCCCCGACGCCATCGCGGTCCAGGCTCCGACCATGACCGCCCTGGGTGAAGAGAAGGCCTGGCTCTGCTTCCGCGAGCTGACCCTCGAGCCCACCGAGCTCGACAGCTTCTGGCGCCCCCGCTGCCTCGAGACCACCAACGGTGGCATCAGCTGGGAAGACATCGGCGGCCCCGAGGCGGCCGTGGGGCCCTACTGGCGCGCCGCGATGCAGGCCACCGATGCTGGCGAGCTGCTCCTGGCTTATCCCCGCAACCTCAACGGCGCGGCGACCGGAGGAGCCGAGGGCTTCGAGGGCGAGGTCAGCATGGACCTTGCCCGCTACCAGCAAGGCTCGTGGAGCGTGAGCTCTCAGCGCGACGACCACAGCTTCCCCATCGATGCCAGCGCGGTGCTCCTGGGCGATCGGCTCGTGGTGGCTGTGGCGGCGGGCGGCGACGACGCCCAGGCCCGGCACGAACGCGACGTGGTGGTGGGCGAGGTCCGCATCAGCCCCCAGTCCGCCAAGTGGGGCGAGCTGGTGGGCACCCAGATCGAGCAGTCCGGTGGAGAGCGCGGCTGGTGGCGCCTCGAGCACCCAGCTCTGCACGTGGCCGACGACGGCTCCCTGTTGCTGGCAGCCAACGGCTTCGTGGACCGGGACTCCATGGCCGTGATCGCCGCCTCCGACGACGGCGGCGAGAGCTGGTCCGTCAGCGAGGTCCTCGACACCGAGCTGCGCATCATGCCCCACACAACCCCGGTTTGGCTTGGGGAACGGGCGACATGGGCCGCCCTCGAACCCTTGGAGCAGACGGCATGGATCTGTTCGGGCGCCATCGGAGAGACCGCCCACTGCACCGACGCACAGACCGATCGCATCCAGCGGCTGGTGGCCGATGGAGATCAACTCCACGCCATCATCGACGTCGGCGAGGGCTCCTGGGAACGAAGAACCTGGCAGAGCGACGCGCTCCGGTAGAGTTGGCAACGCCAGCTACGCTACGTCGTGACTTGCCGAAGTGATAGAATCCCCACCGCAGAACGAAAGATGTGATGGGAGTACCCCATGATCCTCCTGGTATCGCTCCTCGCAGCCGCCGCCGCCACCGCCGAGTGCCCCGCCGACGCGGCCGTGCTCCGCGCTGACATGGCCGCCGCGGAGCAGGCCTACGACGACTGGGCCTGGGACGAGTTCGACGCCGCGGTCCAGGCGGTGCGGGCGGATCTGGACTGCCTCTCCGAGGTCTTGTCCCCCAAGGACGCCCAGGCAGCCCATCGACTCTTCGCTCTCGCCGGAGCCCGCCAGCAGGACGAGGCCATGGCCACAGCCTCCTTCAAAGGCCTGGCCCAGCTCGACCCCAGCTACGCGCCCGACCTCACCCTGGCCCCCGAAGGCTCACTGCTCCGCCGGGCCTGGGACACCGCCGTGGCCGAAGGCGCTGGGGCCGGCCGGCCGCTGCCCGATGGCGCGTGGTTCATCGACAGTGTGCCCAAGGCGGTGCTGCTCCCCACCGAGCGCGCAGCCGTGGTGCAGCTGCTCGACAGCGGGGCAGGCTTCCGGTCCTGGTACATCGACGGCAGCAAGCTCCCCCACGAGCTCGAGGCCATGCTCACTCCCACGGCCACAGGCCCCAGCAGCTCTGGCACGGGCACCAGCTACTCGGCCACCGTCCCCACGAGCCACGCCTCTCGCACCATGCTGTTCTCCGGGCTGGCCCTGGCCGCCGTGGGTGTCGGTGGCGTGCTCGGCGGTGAAGTGCTCGAGAACCGCATGGACCAGACCGACGACCTCGCACAGGCCGAGAGCCTCTACAAGGCCGGCCTCGGCACCACCTTCGGCGGCATGGGCCTGGCCGCGGCGGGCAGCGGCCTGGTGATCGGGGCCGTGATCAAGGGGAGCTGGTGATGGGCGGTGGGGACCACCCTCCCCACGTGGGCCCGGGCACCCGCTCCTACCACCTGATCTCCTGCCTGGGCGAAGGCGGCTTCGGCTCCGTCTATCGGGGAGAGCTCAGGGGCGAGTCCGGCTTCACCAAGCAGGTGGCCATCAAGCTCCTGAACGAGCAAGCCAGCTCCGTGCCCGACTTCGCTGCCCGCCTGCGCGACGAGGCCCGCCTGCTGGCCCTGCTTCGCCACCGGGCCATCGTCCACGTCGAAGACCTGGTCAAGATCGAGGGCCGCTGGGCCGTGGTCATGGAGTTCGTGGAAGGCACCGACCTCAAGGAGCTCATGGCCATCGGGCAGATCCCTCCACGTCCCACCTGCGAGTGGGCGGCGGAGGTGGCTTCCGCACTCCAGATGGCCCACGAAGCCGTAGACGCCCACAGCGGTCGGTCCCTGGGCATCGTCCACCGCGACATCAAGCCCGCGAATGTCCGCATCACGCCATCGGGCGAGGTCAAGGTGCTCGACTTCGGCGTCGCACTGGCGGCCTTCGATGAACGCGAGGCCCAGACCCGCTCCATGACCTTCGGCTCCATGGGCTACGTGCCCCCCGAGCGCTTCGATGGCAAGGACACCCCATCCGCAGACATCTACGCCCTGGGTGTCATGGTGCTCGAGGCCCTCAGCGGTGCGCTGCTAGGCCAGCTCAGCGTACACCCCGGCAGTCACGCCCGGCGCGTCCGAGAACGCCTCGAGGAGCTCCGCCAGCTGATCGACAGCGACTTCGCCGCCGAGGTCATCCCGCTCCTCGGTTCGATGTTGGCCTATGAGTACGAGGAGCGCCCCACCGCGCACGCCTGCGTCGACCAGTTCCAGGATCTCCTCATCAAGGCGCCGGGCCCCTGGATCAAGCGTTGGATCCCCGACCAGTTCGCCAAGATCAAGGCCACCAAGGCCGAAGCCGTCTCCGGAAGCGTCATCCCCGACAACAAGCCCCTCGATCCCGCCGTGATCTCCGGGCAGCTCGGCGAGGACCCGAACCAGCCCCCCAGCTCCGGCCCCAAGCCATCATCGGGCCACAGCGAGACCTGGCAAGCGCCCTCGGACTCCCTACCGCATCCTGACGAGCGCTCGGGCAACACCATCGTGCCCGCCCGACGCGCCGAGCCCACCGCGCAGGAGCTCAACCCCTCGGGGCCCACCTTCACCGATCTCGACCACACCGAGCACGAAAAGAGCGGCCGGCCTGTCTTCGTCGTCGCCCTGGCGGTCGCCACCGCCGCCGTGGTGGTGGTCATCGGTCTCGGGACCCTCGGGGGCTGGTGGTTCCTGTCCCAGGATCGCCCGGCCGCGCCCAGCGAAGAGTCCGGCCCCGCGGTGGCCACTCCGGGCCCAGAGCCACCGCCCGAGGTGCTGCCGAGTGACGACATCCCCGTCACCGAGCCAGAGCCAGCCACGGATCCCGAGCCCCAGGTCATTGCCGAACCGGAGCCCACCCAGCCGGAGCACACACACACCCGCCCTGCACCGACCTCGCACCAACCCGCGACGAAGCCCGCACCCGAGCCGGCGGCCAAGCCCCCAGAACCCCAGAGCAAGGGCCTGGTTGAGGTCAAGGGCGACGTCATCGGCGTCCAGCTCGTCGGAGCCGATGGCAAGACCTACCCCACGGGCGAGGTCCCAGCGGGGAGCTACCGGGTCAAGGTGGCCTTCGCCACAGGCCAGATCGAGCTGCCCAAGCCCATCGTGGTCGAGCCCGATCTCATCTTCACCCTGCGCTGCGACGCGGTCGCACAGGCCTGCCGATAGGGCTCACCCGGACCGAACGCTCAGCTCAACATGTCCACCCCGCCCGCCACGGTGCGGACGAAGCGCTTGACCTCTTCGGGGGTGTTGTAGGCCGAGAAGCTGGCGCGGATGGCGTCGGGCATGCGCTGGGCATCGAACCAGGCGTGAACGCACAGCTTGCCATGGCGGACCAGGATGCCCGAGGACGAGTCGAGCATGCGAGCGAGCCCTTCGCTCTGCATAC
>CAZHIK010000191.1:0-11749 GCA_964532635.1 uncultured Enterobacterales bacterium | reverse complement strand
CCAGCTCGAGTGTCACCCGATGCTCGCCAGGCCGTGAGCGGCGATACCCCGGGGCAAGCCGTCCATCCTGCTGATATGATGCGTGCGCACTCCCAGCGATGGCGGTGCACCCCAGCCGCCCGTCGCCCCGTCGCCACGCACCCCGCGGAGGCCCCATGCCCCGTCTCGGCTCCCCTGTCGCCGCTGCCGCGCTGCTCTGTGCAGGGCTGCTCGCGCCTGGCCAGGCCCTGGCCACCTGCCCGGTCACCACCACCGTCGTGGGCACCCTGACCTGCTCGGACACCATCTCCGCCTACGTCGCCGGTTCCGACGCCTCCACCCTGGGCGGCACCCGGACCATGCAGCAGTACACCTGCGGCACGCCGTACGCTCCCCTCTCCCAGACCGCTGGCGAGGACGTGTACGAGTTCACCTGCCAGCGCACCGGCTCGGTCACCCTGGACATCACGGGCATGGACTGCGACCTGGACGTCTACATCCTGGACGCCACCTGCGATCCGTACAGCGGCTGCGTGGCCGGCTCCACCGCCGCCTCCACCACCAACGACTCGGTCACCTTCACCTGCACCGCCTACTCCACCTACTACATCGTGGTCGAAGCCTACGGCTACACCGAGGGGCCAGCCTACTCGGGCTACTGCGGCGCCGGCGACGGCAACTACACCCTGGGCTTCGATCTGGGCCTGGGCACCGGCTGCCCAGAAGACTGCGACAACGGCTTGGACGACGACTTCGACGGCACCGTGGACTGCCTGGACTCCGACTGCTACGGCGACCCGGCCTGCTGCGACCTGGACTACGACGGCTACGACGACATCTTCAGCGGCTGTGGCGGCACCGACTGCGACGACACCGACGCCTCGGTCCACCCCGGCGCCACCGAGATCCCCTACGACGGCGTGGATCAGGACTGCGACGGCAGCGACCTGATCGATGCCGACGGTGACGGCTACGCCGCCGACTTCGCCACCGGAACCGACTGCGACGACAGCGACGCCAGCATCTACCCGGGGGCCCCCGAGGCCGCCGACGGAGCCGACGACGACTGTGACGGCACGGTCGACGAGGGCACCGAGTGGTACGACGACGACGGCGACGGCTACTCCGAAGCCGGCGGCGACTGCGACGACGCCGACCGCACCGTCCACCCGGGCGAGGCAGAGACCTGCGACGGAGTGGACCAGGACTGCGACGGCGTGGTCGACAACGGCACCGACTGCTACGACGACGACGGCGACGGCTACAACGAGTACGACGGCGACTGCAACGACAACGACAGCTCCGTCTCCCCCGGCGCCTCCGAGGTGGAGAACAACGGCGTGGACGACGACTGCGATGGCGTGGTCGACTACGGCGGCGGCGACGTCGACCGCGACGGCTACAACACCGACGGCGACGACTGCGACGACAACGACGCCGACACCTACCCCGGCGCCCCCGAGCTGCCCGACGGCGTCGACAACGACTGCGACGGCACCATCGACGAGGGAACCGAGCTGTACGACGACGACGGAGACGGCTTCACCGAGTCCGACGGCGACTGCAACGACGAGGATCCGAGCATCAACCCCGACGCGACCGAGCTGGGCAACTTCATGGACGACGACTGCGACGGCGACGTCGATGAAGGCACTGCCCGCTTCGACGACGACGGCGACGGCTACGCCGAGGTGGGCGGCGACTGCGACGACGACGACGCCTCGATCCATCCGGGCGCCGAGGAGACACAGGACGGCGCCGACAACGACTGCGACGGCGAGACCGACGAAGGCCCGGGGTCCGACGCCGACGGCGACGGCTGGACCGCCGCCGAAGACTGCGACGACAACGACGGCTGGGCCAACCCCGCCATGCTCGAGATGTGCGACGAAATCGACAACGACTGCGACGGCCAGATCGACGAAGGCTGCGAGGAAGAGACCACCGAGTTCCAGGAACCCGGCGACTGCAGCTGCAGCGGCGGGCTCGGCGCAGGATCGGCCGGGGTGATGGGCCTGCTGGTCACCCTGGGGGTGGCGGTTCGCCGGCGACGACACGAGGCCGGAGGTGCCCGATGAGGTGGCTGGTCCTGGTGCTGCCAGCGCTGGTGGCCTGTGACTCGGAGTTCGACGTCCACGCCTTCGAGTCGGAGATCGAGATCACCCCCGAGGTGACCGACGTGGGGGTGGTGGCTGTGGGCAGCTCCACCGCCTTCACCATCCACGCGGTCCACCTCGACGGCACCGAGGCCGTGGACATCGAAGCGGTGGAGATCACCAACGTCGAGGGCGAGTTCTTCTCGCTCACCGGCGATCTGCCCAGCGTCGAGGCCGAGCAGATGGCTGCCATCGATCTGCTCTACGAGCCCACCGAGATCGGCTACCACTTCGCGGAGGTCACCGTTCAGTCCACTTCCCTGTATGACAGCCTCACGGTGCTGGTGCGGGGCCAGGCGGCCGAGGCCTCCGCCTCCCTGTTCCCGTCTCGCCTCGACTTCGGCCCCGTCGATCCCCACGAGACCGCCATCGGTGAGCTGTGGCTGAGCAACGATGGTGGAGTCACCGTGCAGCTGGTGAGCGTCGAGACCGACCCCGCCTCCTTCGGCGTGGCCTCCACCCTTCCCCTGCAGGTCCCCCCCGGCGAGCAGGTGGCCGTGGAGCTGTCCTACACCGCCGCCGACGCCGAGCGCACCATCGGCACCGCCTGGCTGGAGCTGGACGTGCTGGACGTCACCTTCGACCCGGTGGCCCTGGCGGCCAACGACTGCGAGGCCGGCGATGCCACCCTGTACGACGCCGACGCCGACGGCTATGCCAGCTGCGGCAACGACTGCGACGACGACGATCCCACGGCCCACCCGGGCAACGCCGAGACCTACGACGGCATCGACAACGACTGCGACGGGATCATCGACGAGGGCACCGAAGGCTACGACGACGACGGCGACGGCTACACCGAGCTCGACGGCGACTGCAACGACGGCGACGCCTCGGTCTACCCCGGGGCGCCCGAAGACTACTCCAACGGCGTGGACGACGACTGCGACGGCGGGGTGGACTCCAACTACGCCGACTACGACCGCGACGGCTACGCCCCCGAAGGCGGCGACTGCGACGACACCGACCCCTACATCAACCCCGGCCAGGCCGAGACCCCCGACGGCGTCGACAACGACTGCGACGGCGTGGTGGACGAAGGCACCACCCACTACGACGACGACGGCGACGGCTACACAGAGGTGGCCGGCGACTGCGACGACACCGACGCCACGGTCTACACCGGCGCGACCGAGCTGGCCGACTGGCAGGACAACGACTGCGACGGCACGGTCGACGAGGGCACCGCCTACGCCGACGACGACCACGACGGCTACACCGAGACCGGCGGCGACTGCGACGACAGCGACGCCACCGTGAATCCCTCAGTCCTCGAGACCGTAGGCGACGGCATCGACAACGACTGCGACGGCGTCACCGAATAACGCCTACTTCTGCTCCAACGGCAGATCCCCGGTCCACGACACCGACGGTCCCGCCCGTCGCCGTGTGCGCGGACGGAAGTCGGCGGGGGGCTGCGCACGGGCGGGCTCGGGCTCGGGAGCCGGCGGCGGCTCGCGGCGCTCTGGCGGCCGATGCGGAGGAGGTCGCTGGGGCCCCGGGCGTCCCCCCGGGGGCTCGATGGCCGGGCGGGTGGGGTCCGCCAGCCACATCTTCACCTCGGGCTTGCCCAGGCTCACCATGGCCAGGATCTCGAGGATCATCCCCAGCATGTTGCCGCAGCACACCGCGCTGATCAGGCCCACCACCGCAGTGCTGAGCCCCATGGAGCTGGGGCGACCCCCTGAGATCTGCGCCCCGATGATGATCTCCATGATGCCGCCCGCAAAGGTCAGCACCCAGATGGGCGCCACGCACAGCCCGATCACCGAAAACAGCAGCGCCAGCAGGATGGCCCCGGAGGTCATCACGTTGAACGCCCCCGAGATGATCATCATCGTGCCGGCGTTGGTGTAGTCCTTCGGTGGCGTGGTGGTCAGCGGGTACATGCGCAGCTCCGGCAGGCGATGACCGAAGCTACAACGTCGCCTGGCGGGAGACAAGCGGGCGATGTGGGCGAGGGACCCCGTGGTATCCTGCGAATGCCAGCCCTCGCGTGGCAGAGAAGGGAGGAAGGATGAGTCCAAGGGGCGCCATGGTGCTCGCCGCCTGCATGCTGGCGCTGCCTGGCTGCGACGGTCGCTCGGACGACGACACCGTAGGCTGCGCTGATCAGACTCCAGCCATCTGGGTTGACCTCCTCGACGTCGCCGACGCCACCGGCACAGGCAACTGGGAGATCCTGGGCGACCTGAATGGCGACGGCATCGACGAACTGGGCCTGGCGATCCCTGGTTGGGACGGCGGCGCCAAGCTGCAGGTCTTCTACGGCCCCTTCGAGGGGAACCTCGACAATCGCCGGCCAGCCGCAACCATCACCCAGTCCGCGGCCAACCCGTACACGATGATGGATGGCGGGCCCATCGGCGACCTCGACGGCGACGGCAACGGAGACCTCTGGGTGGATGTCGACTACGAGCGGACCTGGTTCTTCTCCGGCCCGGTGACCGGCGACATCGACCTGGACGATCACCAGGCCGCCTTCGGCCAACAAAATGCGGGCGTGCGCCGAGGACCCGTGGGCGATCTGAACGGCGACGGCCTGGACGACATCGTGATCTGGGACTGGGAAAACTACTTCGTGCTCCACAGCCCCCAGGACCTGCCCCTCAGCGGCGCCGATGTCGTGATCCCCCGCAGCGCGAGCCTGAGCGGCTTCGAAGACGTCTACCTCCACCTCGGCGGGCCCGTGGACTTCGACGGCGACGGAGCCCACGATCTGGTCTTCGACGCCGACGGGCGCCTCGAAGACTGCGCCAGGCTGGGCACCGCGGCGTGCACCCGGGTGTTCCTGCTCTCCGCCGACCAGCCCGGCAGACGCGCCCTGGACAGCGACAGCTTCGCCACCCTCACCGTGCACGACGAGTCCTACGCCTGGGAGCCCAAGCCGGCAGGTGACGTGGACGGCGACGGCGAGCAGGACCTGCTGCTGGCCTACGGCATGGTCCTCGCCGGCAACATCGACGATCCGGGCATCTACATCGAGCATGGCCCGTTCGAGGGGGACCGCTCCCCGGGTCTCGAACTGGCGATCGGAAGCGACCTGTGGGATGGCACCGAGCACCACATCGGTGGGCCGCTGGACATCGACGCCGATGGTGTGTCGGACATCGCCTTCAACCTCAACGACATGGACAGACACTTCACCTGGGGCTCGAACACCCACCTGTTCCTGGGCCCGGTGTGCACCACGATCCAACGGAACGACGGCGGCGTCATCCTCGACCCGCCGAGCGAACATCGCGTGTGGAGGACCCACGCCGCGGGTGACCTCAACGGCGACGGCGTGAACGACCTGCTGCTGCAAGGGTACAGCTACGCGGACTACTACTGGCACGTGCACCTGGTCGAGGAGTTCACGTGGATCGTCTACGGCGGTGCCGACTTCATGGAGCGGATGGAGACAGCCGGAGGCTAGCCCTCGACCCACGCGGATCGCCTCCCACGCCCCCAGCGCAACAGCAGCCACGCCAGCCCCCAGAACACCAGCATCCCCGCCAGGTCGCAGGCCAGGTCCACCGGGTCCGCCGTGCGCGACGGGCTCCAGTGCTGGGCGATCTCCTCGATGAGCGCGAGCCCGAAGGGCAGGGCCAGGGACAGGGGCAGCCAGCGGACGATGCGCAGGGGGCCGCCGGGGCGGGCGGGATCGTCCCACCACAGGGCCAGCCAGAAGCTGACCATGCCGAACATGGCGAAGTGCAGCTGCTTGTCGCTCAGGTACAGGTCGAGCCCCGACAGCAGCCCCAGCCAGGCGGCGAAGCTGATCACCAGCACTCCGGACACCTGGGGAAACAGCAGCCAGCGCCAGCGCCGCACACCCCGCGCACCGGTGGCCAGCAGGCCGTGGCTGGCCAGGCCCAGGCCCAGGCCCATCACCGCACCGCCGATGACATCGGTGGGCCAGTGGTGGCCCACCGCCACCCGACTGAGGGCCACGCCCACGGCCAGCAGCAGCGAGCCCCACCGGGCCCAGCGGGGCAGGGACGACATCAGCAGCACCGCCGCGGCACCGAAGACCAGGGTGGCGTGACCCGAGGGGAATGAGTGGCAGTCGGGCTGACCCAGCAGCACCCGGGCGTGCTCGGGCCGCACCCGGGCCACGGTCTGCTGCATGATCAAGCAGACGGCGAGCCCCGCGCCCTGGGACAGCAGCAGGGCGAGGGCCACGGGACGGCGCGGCCCTCTCCAGAGGAACGGGATGAGCGCGGGCATGGCCACCAGGCCTGCGGTGGTCAGCAGGATCATCAGGCTGTCCCAGAGCGGGTGGGCCAGCTGCTGATTGAGCAAGTGGAGAGCAGCAGCATCGAAGGACATCGGGACTCCGGGCGGGCGACGTCCTCATCATGAGCAAGGGCCGTGCCGGGCGGGGGCCCCGTGGGTCCAGCGGTCGGGATGGGGAGCTGAGTGGTCACCCCGAGGGGCCGACGGGCGAGGGCAGCGTGGGCGCCGCTATCGACAGCAGCGCAGAGGTGACGCTCGGTAGATCGCGGCTCGGCCCGCTACCCCCTCGAAAGAGGCGTGGGCACGACGCGGCTGGACACGTCCCAACCCCCAGGGGGCGGGTTGAAACGATCCCACTCGTCTTCCTCTTCTGCAGGCAGGGAGGGATCCGTTGGACCGGCCGAGGGCGTCGAGCGGAAGAACTCTCCGATGTGCTCCCCGATCCGCGGTGCGCACTCCTCGGGCAGGTAGTGCCCACAGCCCTCGAGCCGCACGACCCGCTCGGGGGGAAGCCCGAGCAGATCCGTGAGCCTGGGGACCTGCTCTTCCGCCAGCAGGATCTCGTCCTCTTCGCCCCAGACGATCAGCGTGGGCAGGTCCAGCTTCGCCAGCGTGGACCGGTAGCGGGGCAGGTCGGCCGACACCAGCTCGTGGCTGGTCATCGAGGACAACACCACGGTATCGGCGCCGGCGGCCAGGGGCCGGAGGTAGCCCTCCACCACACGCTCATCGCGTCCGATCCGGCGTCGCGCGAGCCCTTCCTTCAACAACGCCCGGGTGGCTGCCGCTGCCCGCCGCTCTCTACGGGTCACGAGCTGGGCGATCCGCTTCAACCGCAGCATGCGGGCCCGCTCGCCCTCCTGGTTCCACCCCTCCGCGAACACGACGGTGTTCAACATCACCAAGCGCTCCACCCGCTCCGGCGCGCGCTCGAGCAGCTCGAAGGCGACCGGCCCGCCCAGGTCGTGACAGACCAGGGTCCAGCTCTGGATCTCGAGCTGCTCCATCAGCGCCAACAACCGCTCGGCTTGCAGGCCTGGCAGGACGGCCAATGGATCATCCGGCTTGGAGCTGGCGCCGAACCCCACGAGATCCGGGAGGATCACCCGGTAGCCCCGATGAACCAGGTCCTCGGTGAGCTTGCGATATATCCAGGACGATGTGGGTGTCCCATGGACCATCAGGATCGCGGGACCGTAGCCTCGATCCTGGTAGGCAATGCGCTCATCACCGTGCTCGAAGCTCAGCTGGGCTCCATGGTGGTCGTTCCAGCTGTCCATCGGACCGGCCCACGCCGGGAGGGGAAGGGCCACCAGCAGGGCGAGCACGATGGAAAGGATCCGCTTCACAATGAGCCCATCGGCGGCCGAGAGCCTTCGCTCGATGCTCTTGTCCAAACTTCGACAACTGTGTGGCTCAGTCCCCCACAGAGGACGTGGCGTCCAGAAACGCCCCCAGGTGCCTCCCGATCTGCGGCGCACACTCCTCCTGGATGTAGTGCTTGCACCCCTCCAGCCTCACCACCCGCTCCGGGGGCAGCGCGAGCAGCTTCGCCAAGCGCGGCACCTGCTCCTCCGCCTGCAGGATCTCGTCATCTTCGCCCCAGACGATCAGCGCCGGCCGGTCGAAGCTTGCGAGGGTGGCCTGGTAGCGGGGCAGGTCGGCGTGGATCCGCTCGAAGCTCATCATGAACGCCAGCACCGCCTTGTCGGCCCCGCCCGCCATGGGGCGGTAGTAGCCCTCGACCACACGCTCGTCGCGGCAGATCTCCCGGTCCTCGAGACCCTCGGTGACCAGCACGCGGGTGAGCGCCATGGCCCGCTTCTCCTTGCGGGTCATGGCCTGGAAGATCTTCTTCAGGACCTTCTGGCGGGCCAGATCCGCCGGCGGGTTCCAGCCTTCGGCGAACGCGATGGTGTTGAGCACCACCAGCCGCTCCACCCGCTCCGGGGCGCGCTCGAGTAGCTCCCAGGTGACCAGCCCACCCATGTCGTGGCAGACCACGGTCCAGGAATCGATCTCCAGCTGCTCCATCAACGCCAGCAAGCGCTCCGCCTGCAGGTCCACCGTCGTGGCTGCAGGATCGTCAGGCTTGGAGCTGGCCCCGAAGCCCACCAGATCCGGGATGATCACCCGGTAGCCGCGGTCCACCAGGTCCTTGGTGAGCTTGCGATACAGCCACGACGAGGTGGGCACCCCGTGGACCATCAGGATCACGGGCCCGGAGCCGCGATCCTGGTAGGCGATGCGCTCGCCGTCGATGTCGAAGGCCAGCTGCGCGGCCCGGTGTTCGGCCCAGCTGTCCGCGGGGCCGGCCTGCACCGGCGGGACCACCAGCAAGGCCAGGACGGCGGACAACATTCGAAGCAAGGTCACCTCGCTCACGGGACCGGGGTCGATCCGAGGCCCTCGATCAGGGTACAACAGGCGAGCGTTCGTCCAGGAGTGAATCGTGGAAATCCGTAACGACACCATCATCACCCACCCCCGCGAGCTGGTCTACCACACCTATCGAGACCGCCTGCCGGAGCTGGTGGAGATGCTCGAGAACATCGATTCCATGAACGAGCTCGAGCGGCGCGAGGAAGGCGGCACGATCCACCTGCTCAACGAGTGGAAGGCCCAGGGCGAGATCCCCAAGATCGCGCGAAAGTGGATCAAGCCCGAGATGCTGCGCTGGAAGGACTACGCGAGCTGGCACGCCGACGACTGGTCGGTGGACTGGCGCTTCGAGATGGCCTTCATGACCGACCGGGTCCACGTGGCCGGCAAGAGCCACTACATCGAGCTTGGCCCCCGCCGCACCAAGCTGCAGCTCCGAGGCGACCTGACCATCGACGCCAAGGGCATCCCCGGCATGCCCCGCCTCATCGCCCGCAAGGCCGGCCCCGTGGTCGAGCGCTTCGTCCTGGCCCTGGTCCAGCCCAACCTCACCAAGACCGCCCTGGCCCTGCAGCGCTTCCTGGACGAGGGGCGATAGCGGAACCCCTCCGCCTCCCCGCGGTCCAAGCTCCCACAAGGAGCCGCCGCATGAACCTCCTCGCCCTGATCCTGCTCTCCGTGGGCCTGGCCCAGGATCCCGCGCCTGCCGAAGCCGCCCCCACCCCGCACAGCCAGGCCGTCACCGCCGCAGAGGCCCTGATCGGCGAGCCCTACGCCTGGGGCGGCCGCAACCAGCCCAGCCATCCAGGGGTGGACTGTCTGGGCCTGCTGTACCTGGCCTGGGGCTCCGTCACCGGCACCTCCTGGCGCAGCTATCCCGTAGACCCCTCCAAGCTCGTCGCAAGCGGCCTGCTGGGCCAGCCGGTCCCGGGCCTGGACGCCGTGCCGCGCGACAAGCTCGACCCCGCCAGCCTGCAACCCGGCGACGTGCTCTACTTCCTGCTGCAGGACTACGAGATCCCCGACGCCCCCCTGTGGCACCACGACGACCACGACTACTGGCCCTGGCACACGGGCCTGTACGCCGGCGAGGGCAGGGTGCTGCACGCCCAGCCCGGGGGACGGGTACGCAGCCAGCGGCTGGATGCCGTGATGTTCGATGCGCTGTACGTGACCCGACGCTGAGCGTCCGATAGGAGCGGGCCACCCCCTGATCTCAGGAGGACCATGCTCCCCGAAGTACGCAAGCCGGCCCTGTGGGAGGCGCTGACCCCCATCGCCATCGCGGCCCTGATCATCTCGTCGGGGGTGCTGCTGCTCGGCGGGGTGGTGCCCATCCCCATCCTGCTCACCCTGGCCTGTGTGGCCCCGGCCGTGATGGCCCTGCGCCTGGGCTACCGATGGAAGGACGTGGAAGGCGGCATGCTCGACGGCATGCGCCTGGCCCTGGGGGCCGCTGTGATCCTGCTGGTGGTGGGCACCACCATCGGCGCCTGGGTGCAGTGTGGCACTGTGGGGGCCATGGTCAGCTACGGGCTGCTGGTGCTGCAGCCCAGCTTCTTCCTGCCCGCCGCCTGCATCATCTGCTCCATCGTCTCCCTGAGCATCGGCTCGTCGTGGACCACCGCGGCCACCGTGGGCGTGGCACTGATGGGTATCGGCACCACCATCGGCGTTCCCGCCCCCATCTGTGCCGGCGCCATCCTTTCGGGCAGCTACTTCGGCGACAAGATGTCGCCCCTGAGCGACACCACCAACCTGGCCCCGGGCATCGTGGGCGCCACCCTGTTCGACCACATCCAGGCCATGTTCTACACCACCCTGCCGGCCCTGGTGATCGCCCTGGTGCTCTACACCGTGATCGGCCTGACCATGGGCGGCGACACCGCCGGCTACACCCCCGCCGACATCGCGGCCCTGCGCGAGGCGCTGCACGCCGCCCAGGCCATCAACCCCTGGCTCTTCCTGCCGCCGGTGCTGGTCATCGTCCTGGCGGTGATGCGGGTGCCCGCCGTGCCAGCCCTGCTGGCCGCCACCCTGCTGGGCGGCATCATGGCGGCCGTGTTCCAGGGCGAGGGCATCGGCACCATCCTGGCGGTCACCTACACCGGCTTCGAGATCGAGAGCGGCAACACGGCGGTGGACGACCTGCTGAACCGCGGCGGCATGTCATCCATGCTCGACACCGTGGCCCTGGTGCTGGCAGCCACGGCCTTCGGCGGCATCATGGAGCGGGCCGGCTTCGTGCACGTGCTCCTCGAGGCCCTGCTGCGCCGGGTCAAGAGCGTGGGCGGGCTGATCACCAGCACCATCGTCAGCTGCGTGGGGGTCAACGCCCTGCTCTGCGAGCAGTACCTGGCCATCGTGCTTCCCGGGCGTATGTACATGGACGCCTACCCGAAGTTCGGCCTGCAGCCCCGCATGCTCTCCCGCACCATCGAGGACGGCGGCACCGTCACCAGCTGCCTGTTCCCCTGGAACTCCGGCGGCGCCTTCATGGCCGCCACCCTGGGTGTAGCCACCTTCGCCTACGCCCCCTTCGCGTTCCTGAACCTGCTGGTGCCCCTGATCGCCATCGCCTACGCCTGGACAGGGACGTTCATCTTGAGGGAGAAGAAGTCGATGTAGGGGCGGACTTCATGTCCGCCCGCGCCCCGCGACAGCTCCTGGACTCGGAGGGGATTCCACGTTGTGGTGCAGGCCCAACGTATGCGCAGCGACGCAGGTCCGGGACGACAGAGATTGTCTCCCGAATTCAAAAGCTTGCGCCCCCTCGGCCGCGGGTGCTTGACTGCTGACAGGCAACACCGACGCACCCAACAGCCAACCCGGGGATTCCAGATGAGTTCCTCACTCCACGGCGCCTGCCGGCCCGCGTTCAGGCCGCTGCGGGTCTACACCTTCGACCCCAGCTTCGCCAAACAGACCGCCTACTTCACCCGCTCCGTCCTCTGCCTGCCGGTGAGCAACAAGGAGGGCAAGCGCATCGGCGTCACACAGGTGCTCAACAA
>CAZHIK010000190.1:0-11754 GCA_964532635.1 uncultured Enterobacterales bacterium | reverse complement strand
CGCAGGCGTTCCGATTGCGGGGTGTTGAAGCGCAGCTCCTCGATGCCCTCGGTGCATTCCTTGATGGCCAGGTGCAGCGCCTTGTTCAGCTCGCGGTCCATGGGGGCATCGGTGACCATGGCCGAGCGCTCGCCGCTGTCCTGATCGACGACGAGGCGCCAGGTGCGGGCGAGGAAGGTGGAGAGGCCCTTCACGCCGCTGGTCTGCCAGTCCTTGAGCTGCTCGAGGGGGCCCATGAACATCTCGTACATGCGCAGGGCGTCGGCCCCGTGCTGGGCGATGACCTCGAGGGGATCCACGGAGTTCCTGCGGGACTTCCCCATCTTGCCGAGCTTGCGCTCGACGGGGGTGTCGCCGGCGTACCAGTCGGTCTCGATGCTGTTGTTGTTCCAGATGGAGACCATGCTCGCGGTCTTCCCGGGGCGGCGCTCGCATTGGTCGGGCGTGTAGTACTTGCCCGCTTCGTCGCGGAAGTTGTAGGCCAGGATCATGCCCTGGTGGAACAGCTTCTGGAACGGCTCCTTGGTGTGGACCAGCCCCAGATCGTAGAGCACCTTGTGCCAGAAGCGGGCGTAGAGCAGGTGGGTGACCGCATGCTCCTTGCCACCGATGTAGAGGTCCACCGGGCCCCAGTAGCGCTCGGCTTCCGCGCCCACGGGCAGCTCGGTGTTGTCGGGGTCCATGTAGCGGAGCCAGTACCAGCAGGAGCCGGCCCACTGGGGCATGGAGTTGGTCTCGCGTTCGCAGCGCTGGCCGTCCACCTCCACCCAGTGCCAGTCCTCGGCCCGGGCGAGGGGGGGCAAGCCGTCGTCGGTGGGGCGGTACTCGTCCACCACGGGCAGGGTGAGAGGCAGGTCGTCGTAGGAGACGGGCAGGACCTTCCCGTCCGGGCTGTGCATGATGGGGAAGGGCTCGCCCCAGTAGCGCTGGCGGCTGAACAGCCAGTCCCGCAGCTTGTACTGGATCTCACCCTTGCCGAGCTGCTGCTCTTCCAGCCAGGCGGTGATGGTGCGCTTGGCTTCGGCCACGCCCTGGCCGTCGAAGAGGGGGGAGTTCACCGCCACACCGTCGCCGGTGTAGGCGACCTCCTGCACGTCATCACCACCGGAGATGACCTCGATGATGGGGAGGCCGAACTTCTTGGCGAAGGCGTGGTCGCGCTCGTCGTGGGCGGGCACGGCCATGATGGCGCCCGTGCCGTAGGAGGCGAGCACGTAGTCGGCGATCCAGATGGGTATCCGCTCGCCGTTGACCGGATTGATGGCGTAGGCGCCGCTGAAGACGCCGGTCTTCTCCCGCTCGGCCGCGACCTGGCGATCCAGGTCGGAGCGCTGGGTGGCCTGCTTGACATAGGCCATCACCTCGTCGCGCTCGTGGGCCGGAGTGACGCGCTCCACCAGCGCGTGCTCGGGGGCCAGCACGCACCAGGTGGCGCCGTAGAGGGTGTCGGGGCGGGTGGTGAAGACCTCGAAGTCCAGGCCCGGGTGGTCGGCCACGGCGAAGGTGACCATGGCGCCTTCCGACCGGCCGATCCAGTTGCGCTGCATCTCCTTGGTGGACTCGGGCCAGTCGATGCCGTCGAGATCGTCGAGCAGGCGCTGAGCGTATGCGGTGATGCGCAGCATCCACTGGCGCATCATGCGGCGCTCCACCGGATCGCCGGTCTCGATGTACTTGCCGTCGGCGACTTCCTCGTTGGCCAGCACGGTGCCCTGGGCTTGGCACCAGTAGACAGGCACCTCGGCCATGTAGGCCAGGTCCAGCTCGATCATCTTGAGGAACATCCACTGGGTCCAGTGGTAGTAGTCGGGGTCGGAGGTCACGACCCGGCGCTCCCAGTCGTAGGAGAAGCCCAGGCGGTCCAGCTGCTTGGTGAAGAAGGCGATGTTGTCGCGTGTGATCTCGGACGGGTGCCGGCCCTGGTCCACCGCCGCACGCTCTGCGGGCAGGCCGAAGCTGTCGAAGCCCATGGGGTTGAGCACGGAGAAGCCGCAGGCGCGCTTGTAGCGAGCCACGATGTCCAGCGCGGTGTAGCTGAGGGGGTGCCCCACGTGCAGGCCGGAGCCCGACGGGTAGGGGAACATGCCCAGGGTGTAGTACTTGGGCTTGGAGGGGTCCTCGGTGGCACGGAAGGCATGGATGTCCTTCCAGTGCTGCTGCCACTTGGGCTCGATGACGCTGGGATCGTAGTGGGACATGACGGCTCCTCTCGAAGGCGCCGCATGTAACAGAGCCATCAGCTGTCAGCTGTCAGCTATCAGCTCTTTGCTGTCGTTCCGGGTCGGGGCGGTGGTGGTGGCCACCGACGACGGCGGGGGGCTGGGGTGACCCGCTAGGGAACGACCGAGACGTGGGCGATGCGGGCCGCGGGGCGGTCTCGATCCGCGGGGGGGCAGGTCGCAGCAGGGAGCTGGCGCGGTTCCCAGTCCTTTTCGTTCCAAGGGAGTATCCACACGGCCAGGCCGGTTGCGCCGATGGCGGCGACGGACACGAGGACGGTGGCGATGAGGTCGAGAGTCAGGGCATCCATGGTACCTCCCAGCGCAAGGTGGTTCCGGAGGCAGGAACCGAGGGCGACGCGCCAGCCACGCGGACATTCGGAAGAACACGGAGAAAGGGGGGCTGGTACTTCCGGGGCCCGAGGCGGTGTGGCTGGCGCGCGCCGGGCACGACGATAGAATGCCCACCGACTGAGCCAAAAACTGTCCGCATTCGAAAAAAGTGCGAAGAGGGGTTGCCGGCATGAGCGACGCCACGGGACTCAACAAAGGGCAGAAGATGGTCCGCTTGGTGGAGTGGATGCAGCGCCGAGGGGGTATTCGGGTCCGCGAGCTCGAGGCCGCGTTCGACCTGGACTCTCGATCGTTGCGTCGCTATGTGTCGGATCTTCGCGATCTGGGGTTGCCCATCTGTGAGGAAGGCCGGGGCGACGAGCGCACGGTCTACCTGGATCCCGCCTACCGCCGGGCCGGCGTGCAGCTGAACCTCGGGGAGATGATCTCCCTGCGCTTCGGGCGCACCCTGTTCAACTTCCTCGAGGGCACCGGCTTCGCCGAGGACCTCGAGCAGGCCATCGACCGACTGCACCCCACCATGAGCCGGGGCAACGCCGACGTGGTGCAGCAGTTCGACAACACCTTCCTGGCGGTGCCGGAGCACGCCAAGGACTACCGCGAACAGGGCGAGGTGGTGGACGAGATCCTGAGCGCACTGCTGTACACCAACCCAGCGGACGCGACCTACCGCGCGGCGCGCGGGAAACCGCGCAGCTACGTGCTCGAGCCCTTGACCCTCGCCACCTACCGCCAGGGTCTGTACCTCTTCGCCCGCGACGCCGAGGAGGGTCGGGTCAAGACCTTCGCGGTGGAGCGCTTCCAGGACTTCACCCGCCGCCGCAAGGAGAAGTTCGAGCGCCCCACCGACTGGGACCCGCAGGCCTTCGTGCGCGATGCCTACGGCATCACCGTCGGAGAGAGGCGCACGGTCCTGGTGCGCTTCAGCCCGCGGGTTGCCGAGTTCATCCGGGAGCGGCGTTGGCACACCTCCCAGGGCATCGTGGACCGTCCCGACGGCTCGGTGGAGGTGCTCCTGCGCTGCGCGGTCACACCGGAGCTCAAGCAGTGGATACTGGGCTATGCGGCTGACGCTGAGGTGCTCGAGCCCGAGGACCTGCGCCAGGAGATCCACCGCACGTTGGTGGAGGCGGCACGGCGCTACCAGGCCGACGCGTGATCCCGCCTCCGGACGAGACCTGGCCCCTGATCGCGTCGGGTGCCGCCCCCTACGCGGGTGACGAGCTGCGCCCGGTGCTCCCGCCCGACGATCCGGCCCGCGCGGAGCTGGTTCGCCTGCACCTGCGGCTGCTACTCGGTGAGGTCCGAGCCGCCGATCCGGCGCTCGAGGAGGCGGCCAGGGCTGGCGGATTGGTGGAGCCCGAGCCACCTGGGGAGCGGCTGCTGGTCCAGCCCCTGCCTGCAGCGCCCATCCTGCCCTGCGACAGCTGGTTGTCGGATCTGGCCGAGAACGCGGTGCCGGACATCGGCCTGTCCTCGGTGGAGCGGGTGCTGGGGCCCTACGCCGACGAGGGGCCCTCCCGCCGCGCCCGGCGTGTCGCCGCGGGGCTGATGGCCTTCACCCCCTACCACCCACCCCGCATCCGCCCCTTCGATCGTTTCACCAAGGACAAGCGCGCGGCCACGGATCAGGAGCGGGCGGCCCTGCGCGCCATCGATCGCGCCCCGGCCATGGCCTGGACTGTAGGACGGGCGGGCTGGCCCGAGCCCCTGCTGCCCATGGCGGCGCGGCATCGGCCCGAGGGGCCGGTGGGCCTGGTTCCGGATCGCGAGGGGCCATCGCCGGGCCTGCTGCCGCGGGGCACTTGGCTGGCCCGGATCTTCCCTGGGCCTGGTGGCTGGTATGCGGCCTTGGCTCTACCCCTGCCTGCGGCTCCACCCCCGGGCTGGCTCCTGGCGCGACTGCGCGCCGAGCTGTGGCAGCTGCGCTGCTTCGTGCCCGAGGCGGACTGGCACCTGCTCCTGCGGGAGCGCGCCGAGGTGCTATACCGTTGCTGTCACGAGTGGGTCTGGATGGCCCAGGAGGCTCGGCCATGAGGTGCACGGCTCTGCTCCCCCCCCTCGCGCTGCTGGTGGCCTGCGCTGGCGAAGAAGGCGTGCTGGTGCTCGAGCCCCCCGTCATCGAGTGGGGGGAGATCGACTTTCAGGTCACCACCCCCATGTACGGTCACGATCCTGTGCAGGTCGATCTGGTCAACGAGGGCACCCGCGACCTGAACATCACGGTGCTCGGCTACGACCGCGAGCGGCTGTGCCTCGAGGGCTACGAGGGAGAGGACGGCGCCTTCGACCTGCCGACCCTCAGCCCCGATAGCCGCGCGGTGCTCAAGATCGGGGTGTGCGGCTACCTCACCGGCGCCACCTGGCGTGAGGCCGGTACCGAGGTCCGGGGCCGCATCCACCTGATGAACGACGGCGCCGATCCAGTGGAGCTGCTCGAGTACAGCTTCACCCCCGTCCGCGACCAGGGCGACACCGGGAATTGAGAGGTCCCATGATCACCGAACACGAGCTCAGAGAGGAACTGGTCCGCTTCGGCAAGCTCACCTACGAGCGCCGCCTGCTGGTGGCCATGGACGGCAACCTCAGCGCTCGCCTGCCCAGCGGGGACGTGCTGTGCACCCGGGCTGGCTGCCACAAGGGCTTTCTGCAGGACGACGACCTCCTCCTGGTGCGGCTCGATGGGACTGTCAAGCGCGGTGATGGACGGCCCACCTCCGAGATCCACATGCACCTGGCCTGTTATCGGGAGCGGCCCGACGTCCAGGCGGTGATCCACGCCCATCCGCCCATGTGCGTGGCCTTCACTATCGCATCGGTGAGCATGGAGCGCCTGGTGCTGCCGGAGGTGGTGCTCACCCTGGGCTCCATCCCCACCGCCCCCTACAAGACCACTGGAACCTCGGATCTCGCTGCTCAGATCGGCGGCTACGCGAAGGAGTACGACGCCATCCTGATGGACACCCACGGGGCCATCACCATGGGCGGATCGGTGCTCGAGGCGTTCTGCCGGCTCGAGACCATGGAGCACACGGCGCAGATCCTCTCCACTGCCCACAACCTGGGTGGCATCAAGAACCTCCCCGCCGCCGAAGCCGTGAAGCTGCGTCGGCTGGGCTTGTCCCGCTACGGAGGGCCTCCCGCGGCCGTGGCGCGCAAGGACCTGCCCGGTGCGGATCTGCCCATCGGCGGCGCCAAACCTGCGCCGCCTCCAGCTGCGATGGGAGCGCCGCCTCTGCGCATGCTGCGGATCACCGCAGCGCCCCTGAGTACCCTCGGCGAGATCCAGGGCGAGCTGCGGGAGAAGCGCGAGCGGGACGCGGCCGAGCCCCGTGACGGTGAGCTCGAGCGGATGGTGGTGGACGAGATCGTCAGGCTGTTGGACGGCTCGTAGCCGCCTCGAGGGCCTCGAGGATCCATCCCTGGATGAGCCTGCCGTGGGCGTGAAGGCGCCCGGGGAGCGTGCGCAGGCGCTCCGCACCGTTGGCCCGCACTTCGGGTAGGCCCACGGCTCGGGCAGCCTCGAGCATCAGACGGGCGTGCAGGTCCAGGCGGCCGTGCACGTGGTCCAGTTCGGCTTGGAAGCGGTGATAGGGGCAGGCCAGGCCCGCGAGCAGGTGGGCAGGCTCGAGGCCGCGCCAGGCTTCGACGCTGTCGGTGGGCAGGTGGGCCAGAGCGTCGTCTCGCGGGGCGTCCGCGCCGTGGGGTGGGCGCAGGCTCCAGCGATCGGCTGGTGCCTCCCCGTCGAGCAGGAACGCCAGGGGTTCTCCGGCTCGCAAGGGTGGGAGGATGCCGCTCGAGAACGACATCACACCGACGGGGATCCCGGGTTCCAGGCGTGCACGGACCGCACGGATCACCGCCCTGAAGTCCTGGACGTGGACGCTGCGGCCCGGGGTGAGCGGTGTGCGGAAGGGGCTGCGCCCGGTGCCACTGCGATCGTAGGCCACCAGCGCGAAGCCGTGGCCGGCGATTGCGGCGGGGTCGACGCCGAAGGGGCGCAGCAGCACCCCCGAGCCGCCCTGCAGCCCCGCGTGGGAGAGCAGCAGCACCGCCCGCGGCTCGCTGGGCCCGTGCCACACCGCTCGGAGCGTCCGCGGCCCCGCCGAGACCTCGAAGGGGCCGGCGCTGGGTGCTCCGCGGCGCCGACCCAGGCTGCGACGTGTGGGGCGACTGGCCACGCGCACTCGCCGTGCCAGGCGCAGGGCGCGGTGGTCGGGCTGGACGTCGAGCGGCTCGGGCGCTTCGAGGGTGGCGGCCACGCTGCCGGCGGTCACCACGCTGTGCCGGGCCAGGAAGGCCCCCAGCGCATCCAGCGCCTGGGGCCTGGGCCGGAGTGAATCCTGGGCGCAGAAGTTGTGCTCGTGCAGGGCGAAGGAGAAGTATGGGCGGGAGCCAGCGGGCAGGGGGCGGGCATGGCCCCGCAGCAGGACTCCGAGGCGCTCGAAGTGTTCCGGTCCCAGCCGGTGCTGGTGGAGCACCCGCTCACCACGTCGCTCCAGCAGTCCCCACGCGAACGGATCGGCGCTGGTCTCGATCATCACCGGGGCCAGCGGAGGCTCGTCAGGGCGGAAGCGCGGTCCTGGACGCCAGGGGAGCACGCCACCGTAGGCCCACGCCCGGTGGGGTGGGTGGTCGGTGATCCAGGCGAAGCCCAGCTCGGCGGCCTCTCGCCACAGCCGGCCGGGCTTGTCTCCGGTCTGGACCATGCCCGGGGTGGCGCCTCTGTTGGCGATCCCACAAGCGCTCACTGCGCGTTGGGCCGCGCGCAGGCCGCGGCCGTGGGCGTGGGTGCCCACTTCGTGTCCGGCTGCTTCGAGGGCTCGGAGCAGTGCTCCACCGTCCCGGCGCGCCGATTCCTGTGCGAAGGCCCGTCGAAAGCGGAAGCAAAGGCTGGCGTGGGCAGCCTGGGCAACCTCGGCGATGGCGCTCACGAGGTTGGCCGCCTCGCACCACGGCGCACCGGCCTCGAGGGCCAGATCGTCCACATGAAGCTCCGCGATCAGCGGTGTGTCCAGGCTGTTCATGGCCCGATCCTATCCGGCGCTGCACCGGGGGCGCTTTCGGGCTTGCGCGACGTTGAATCCGAACCCCCCGGTGTGATAGGGTCCGAGCCGTCGAATTGCCTTCTCAATTCCGGAACCGCGTGGAGCAGCCGTGACCGAGCAGAGTACCCAGAAGTTCGCCACCGGTGACGTCATCGCCAAGAAGTACGAGATCATCCGTTTTCTCGGCGAAGGCCTTTCCGCATGGACCTACCTGGCCAAGCACATCGCCTCTGGCAAGGAACTCGTGATCCGTTTCTTCCGGCCCAACCTGGTGTCCGACCAGAAGGATCGCGAGCGCCTTCGCCAGCTCTTCGAGCGCGCTCGCGGCGTTCGCCACGAGCTGCTCACCCGCTACGGTGAGCTGGGCGTGCACGGCGACTTCATCTACCACACCGAGGAGTACTTCGCGTCCGAGTCGCTGCGCGAGCTCATCGACGCCTACGTGGCCGAGAACAAGGCGTTCTCGCTGCAGGAAGCCTGCCAGCTTGCCATCTCGGTGCTCGAGGCGGTCGAGGTGGCCCACAACGCGGGCATCATCCACCGCAACCTCAAGCCCGAGAACGTGCTGGTCCACACCAAGCGCATCGGGCCGGCGGCCAACGCCAAGGTCATCCGCACCATCAAGATCACCGGCATCGGCCTGTCGGGGGTGCTCAACCCCACCATCCTGGCCGACAGCTTCGTCAACCGTGAAGAAGCCCCCTACCTGGCCCCCGAGCTCACCGGCTTCGACGCCGAGTGCGGGCCCCAGGCCGACATCTACTCCGTGGGCGTGATTCTCTACGAGCTGCTCTGCGGCCAGCGTCCCATGGGCACCTACCTCTCGCCCACCCAGCTGCGCGAAGATCTGCCTGAGCACGTCGACGATATCGTCGAGATCGGCTTGGCCCACAACCCGGAGGACCGCTACCCCACCTCCCGCGACATGATCAACGACATCCAGCGCTCCTTCTCGCTGGAGATGCAGGCCGGCAAGACCAAGGTCAGCTTCAAGAACATCATGATGGGCCTGGGCGTGGCCATCATCGTCGCCGTGGGTGTGGGCGCCTGGGTGCTCACCTCCGACAAGCCCGACCCGGTGGCCGAGGCCCGCGCCAAGGACGAGATGATCCGCCGCGAGGTCCAGGCTGGGAACCCGCCCCTGGACGAGGCGCAGTACAACATCATCAACGCCCAGCGCGCCGAGATGCTCTACGTGCCGGCGGGCACCTTCATCCAGGGCCGCTACGGCGCAGAGGCCCCCGATGTCGCCACCTCCACCGAGCCGCTGCGGGCCCGCGTGGAGGTCCCGGCCTTCTTCATCGACCGCTACGAGTTCCCCAACAAGCCGAACGAGAAGCCCGCCACCCGCGTCACCTGGGACAAGGCGGCCGAGACCTTCACTGCGGTCGGCAAGCGTCTGTGCACCGCCCAGGAGTGGGAGAAGGCCTGCAAGGGCCCCGGCAACACCATCTACGCCTACTCCGACGACTACAACGAGACCTGCGGCGCCGAGGTCACCGGCGACTACACCCTTGGCGAGCGCAAGGACTGCGCCTCCAACTACGGCGTCTTCGATCTGTCCAGCGGCCTGCGTGAGTGGACCTCCGGCGCTCACCCCACCAAGCAGAACCGCAAGCTGGTCAAGGGTGGCCTGCGCTCCAACCCCGTGCGCGGCACGCGCTGTGCCTTCGCGGTGGATGAGAACGCCGGCTTCTCCGAGTCCACCCTGGGCTTCCGCTGCTGCCTCGACTTCGACACCAGCACCGGCTCCGCTGCGCCCACCCCCGAGCCCGAGCCCGAGCCCGAGCCCGAGGCGGACGCCGAGGCCGAGGCCGAGGCCGAGGAAGCGCCCGCAGCAGAGTAGTGCCTACGGCCGCCTGACCCTACGAGCTGTCCCGCTCTTGCCAGAGGTTCGAGGCTTGCTCGAGCTGCGCCCGCACCAGGCGGTACACGCCCGCGTCGTGGGTGAGCTCGGTGTGGCCCACGCCCTTGATCATCACATTCCGCATGTTGGTGTCCCCTGGCTTGGGGCGGAGGATCGAGAAGGGGTAGGGGCTGACCAGATCGTGCTTGCTGTAGAGGCTGGTGAGGGGGATGTCGGGGGGGAAGGTCTCTCGCGAGAGGCGCTCCAGGAAGCGGGACCCCGGCATCAGCTCCCAGGGCGTGGCCGACAGCAGCCCGCCGGCCATGAGGTAGACCCCAAGGACGGCTGTGGGGGTGCCGTGATGGGGGGTGCCAAGGGTGATCAGGGACTTGGCTCGCCGGTGGCCGCCGTGCTGCTGGATGTAGTGCCGGGCGACCAAGCCGCCCTGGGAGTGCCCGATGATGTGGAATCGATCCAGGTCGTAGCGGTCGCAGACTCGCTCGATCTTCTCGGCGATACGCCTGGCGAGGGTGTCCGTGCGGCGGGTGTTGAAGCGGTAGAACAGGCCCCCCAGATCGAAGCTGAACACGCCGTAGCCGTCGTAGCGCAGCCGATCCTCCATCACCTCCCAGACGGCTCGGGTCTGGAAGAAGCCGTGCAGCAACAGCACGGTCTGCTGGTGTTGGGCGAAGTCTCCGCGGCGCACGATGCGATTGCCGCGCATGTAGACCTTGCGCACGCTGCCGAGGTTGGCGCGTAGCAGGTTGTAGAGCCAGGTGGGTGGCGTCCGTGGCAAGGGTGCTCCGGCGTGGCGGGGAGGGCGGGGGAAGCCTCCGAGGATGCTACAATGCCCGCCGTCCCCAGTCCATCCCGGGAGCTTCCATGTCGTCGCACCGCCTGCTGCCCGCGCTGCTCGCGCTCGCTGTCGGCTGCCCCCCCGCCGAGGATCTCGGTGATCCTCCCCCCATCCCCAAGGGGGGCGACACCGGAGACACCGCGGTGGACTGCTCGGGCAGCGCTCCCGTCATCACCACCCTGAGCGCCTACGCTGACGGCCTCCACGAGGACGAGCAGGGTCAGACCTTCCCCGCCATGGTCTTCGAGATCCAGGCGGACGACTCCGACGGCGATCTGAGCTTCGTCAGCTACCGCATGTGGTGGGACGACGATCTCGACGGCACCGTGGACGTCTCGGGTTCGGCCTTGATCCAGGGTCAGTCCGCCTTGAGCACCACCCGCTGCGATAGCTTCTCCATGGGCCTGAACCTGTCGCTGTCCTCCCAGGGCAACCCGGCCTTCAACACCTGGTACGACTTCGCCGTCACCGTGGCCGACGAAGCCGAGATGTGGTCCGAGCCCGCCTTCTGCCAGGGCGCGATGCCCAAAGAGGATGGCTCGGATCCGGACCCGCTGTAGCGGAGCGGTCAGCTCGGTTGGTGGAGAGGTGCGATGTGGAGGACTCCCGAGGCCGCAGCCCAGAGCGTGTGTTGGTGTCCGCGTGCTTGCTGGGCGTTCCCTGTCGATACGACGGCGCGCACAAGCGCTACCCAGGGATCGAGGCGGCTCTGGCGGGGTGCGAGGTGGTGTTGGTCTGTCCGGAGCAGGCCGGAGGTCTGCCCACGCCTCGGGTGCCTTGCGATCTGAGCGGGGGAGATGGCCGTGCTGTCTGGGCGCGGAAGGCTTCGGTCGTAGATCGTGATGGTGTGGACCACAGCGCAGCGTTTCGGGAGGGTGCGCGCCGCAGCCTGCAGCAGGCCCCCGACGCCGCCTGGGCCCTGCTCAAGTCCGGCTCGCCCTCCTGTGGGGTCCGCAGGACGTGGATCGACGGCCAGAAGCAGCCCGGATGCGGTGTGTTCGCCGCCCTGTTGCATGAGCACGAGATCCCGCTGAAGACGGACCTCGACGAGGAGCTGACCGCTGACCGCTGACAGCCCCTCGCTATTTCCTGACCCTGCTCACCGAGATGACGCCCTTGATCTTCTCGAGCTTGCCGATCAGCTTGTTGAGCTCGGACAGGCCCCGGACCGAGACCTGCATGCGGGTCTCGCTCTGGTCGGTGTTCGGGGGGGCGGCGGCGGCGCGGGTGGTGTTGATGCCCGACAGCGCGGCCGAACTCTCGTCGGCGCCGATGGCGTAGAGCGAGATGCCGAAGGGCGAGCGCCGCAGCACCATCCAGATCAGCAGCACCACCCCGAGCACCAGCCCCGACACCGGGATCACGCCCCACAGCCGGTCGGTCATCTCGTAGGAAATCCACTCGGCGACCCAGCCGCCGGGCGCCTTGAGG
>CAZHIK010000189.1:3112-11768 GCA_964532635.1 uncultured Enterobacterales bacterium | reverse complement strand
TCACCAGCGCTCGGGAGGCGCCAGCACAACCATGCGGAGCCCTGCTGGATAACAGGTTCGCCCATGCTCTCCAGCAGAAGATCCCGCGCGCGTTCCCACCGCTCGCGGGGCCAGCCCTCGCGGTGCAGTACCACGTAGCCGAAGCCCGCGTCCGACAGCCCACGCAGCTCCTCGGCGGCGAAGGGCCCGCGCTCCGGCTCCACCCCGTGCATCAGCGTGTGGAACCAGGCCAGCAGCGGCTGCTGGTCCACGGTACCCTCCGCCCCAGGGTCCACCAGGTGGCTGAGATGGTGGTGGTGACGAATGGGCCGCCCGTGGCGGATCTGCCGCAGCTGGTAGTGCAGGTGGTTGACCGCCAGGGGTTGAGGCGGCAGGTCGAGCACGGCGCCGGTGCCCGGAAGCTGTGACAGAGCCTCGGCGCCTTCGTGGTGGGGCACGCGGTAGTGCCCATCAGGCCAACGCTTCGCCCACCAGGCCTCGAGGCCAGCGTCCGCCAGTAGCAGCACCGCCAGCCCAGCTCCGGCCCAGCGACGCCGCTGCCAGAGCCAGCTCACCACCACCCCAGCCGCAGCGACAGACGCCAGGCTCCAGACCGCCAGCAGGCGATCGGGCCAGTGGAACCAGCCCAGCAGGGGCAGCGCGCGAGCCCAGGCGAAGGGTCCCCAGGCCGCACCGCCGGGGGGACCCGGAGCCAGCAGGCCGGGATGGGGGCCCAGGGCCAGCAGCAGGCTGGCGAGCAGCCCAAGGGCGACACCAAGCCACAGGAGCCGATGACGGGGGGGAACGATCCAGGGGATCGCCAGCAGGCAGGCCAGCGCCAGCCAGCAGGGCCGCGCCATGCCCGGACCGAACCAGCCGAGCAGGCCAACCGAGGCGTGGGACGCGGTCTGTAGCCAGAAGGCCCCCTCGTCGAAGCTGCGGACCGGAGCGGCCCGCAGCAGGAAGAGCACCACCCACGGCAGCGCGATGGGTGCTCCGGCCACCAGCAGGTCCCGCAGCCGCCTGCCGATCCCCGGCCGCCGCTCGCCATGCCAGAGGAAAGGCATCAACACGATCGTCGCCAGGCCCGCCAGCAGCGACAGCTCCCAGGACACCAGCAGCAGCAGCGCACCGGCCAGGCCCGCCTGCCAGGGCGCATGGGGACAGCGCCCCAGAAAGGTGCGGCGCAGCAGGGCCAGGAACAGGGCCACGAAGCCCAGCCCCACCTGCTCGGGTCGACCGCCCACCAGGTGCTGCAGCACGAAGCCGTCGAGCTGCAGCAGCAGACCCGCCACCAGCGCGGCCGGCCTCGAAGCGCCGAGGTCCCGCGCCAGCAGCCAGCCTCCGAGTCCGGCCACCACCACGTAGAGGCACAGCACCAGATCGTAGGCCAGCTCGAGGGGCAAGAGGTTCCGCAGCAGGCCCACCAGGGCCACGTCGAGCCAGCCGCCCAGTGCGGGCAGCAGGTCGTAGCCCTCGGGCCAGCCGATCACACCCGTGCGCAGGATGCCGTCGCGGCCCACGGCCCAGCCGGTCCAGAGGTGGCCCGCCAGATCCACCGAGAAGTGCCCGAGGGCCGCACCACGCGCAGTGAGGAGCCACAGCAGGGGCAGCACACCCAGCAGCGCCAGCTGCCAGCGAGACCTGCGCTCCGGCTCCTTCCCTGTGGGGCTCATGCCCATCCCGTATCCCAACGCCCCGGTTCCGGGATAGCCTCTCACCATGAAGGACCTGGCAGGCGGTCGCTACAGGCTCGAGGAAGTCATCGGTCAGGGTGGCTTCGCCACGGTGTGGCGTGGCTACGACACCGCCCTGGGGGTCCACCGCGCCATCAAGCTGCTCCACTCGAACCTGAGTGGCCGCGACTCGTTCCGAGATCGCCTCCGCGCCGAGGCGCGCGCCATGGCCCGTCTGGCCCACCCAAACGTGCTGACGGTCCACGACATCGGCGTGCAGGACGACCAGGACTTCTTCGTGATGGACCTTGTGGAGGGGGGCAGCCTGGCCGACTGGCAGCAGCGCTGTGGCCCCATGCCCCCCGATCTGGCAGTCCAGTGCGCCATCCAGGTGCTCAGCGCCCTGTCGGCCGCCCACGTGGCCGGCATCGTGCACCGCGACGTCAAGCCCCAGAACGTCCTGCTGGACGCCGACGGCCGCTGCCGCCTTGCCGACTTCGGCATCGCCCTGCTCGAGAGCGAGGAGATGCTGCGGAGCACCAAGACCGGCGCCACCATGGGCTCGCTGTCCTACATGGCCCCCGAGCAGCGCTTGAGCGCCAAGGACGTGGGCCCCGAGGCCGACATCTACGCCGTCGGTTCCACTCTGTACGCCCTGCTCACCGACTCCAACGCCATCGACCTGTTCACTGCGCTCCCCAGCTCGCCGCGCTGGGCCAAGGTGCCCGAGCCCCTGCTCCCCATCCTCCAGCACGCCACCCAGCTCGATCCCGGCCACCGCTACTGCCGGGCGGCAGACATGGCCGCGGCCCTGGCCAAGGCCCAGCCCGAGCTACCCGAGGAGAGCTGGGACGAGTGGCTGGCCCGCTCCCCCACCAGCATCAGCGCCGGCCCCACCCTGGCCCTGCCCACCATGGACGTGCTGCAGAGGTCCACGCGCCAGGCCCTCACCATCCTCGAGGAGCTCCCCGAAGCACCGGTGCGGCCCACCGCGGTGCCCATGGACGTCGGCTCCAGCGCTACGGTGCCCGCCCAGGACGTGGGGCGCGCCGAGGAGACGATGTTTCCGGACAGCGTGGGGGACCCGAGCGAGGCGGGGGCGCACGAGGCCCCGGCCGACACCCCTCCCCCGAAGCGGGCTCCGACCATGAGGCTCGCCGTGGCCGCCGCCGCAATCCTGCTCGGTGGCGGTCTGTGGCTCTGGGCGCCGTGGGAGGCCCCGGAACCCAGCCTGGCACCCCCGACGGATCCCGTCACCGAGATCGCGCCCGATCCACCCGTGGACGCTGTCGCGGACGAGCCGTCACCCGAAGGGGCGGCGCCCGAGCCCCTACCGGAAGAGAGCGAGGCCGACGCAGTGGCCGACGCGGAGCCAGAGCAGCCCAGCGGAGAAGCACCCACTCCCGCACCAGCCCCTGTGGAGACCGAGGCCCAGGAGGCGCCACCCGCTCCCGACCACGAGCCCATCCCCACCACCGCCTCCACCGCCGCCGGCCGCTGGACGGGCTCATACGGCGCTATGGACGCAGTGCTGGAGCTCGATGGCAGCGACGACGCCCTGACGGGCACCCTGAGCACGGAGTTCTTCGGCAACGTGCAGGCCTCCACCGTGCGGGGCAGCCTGGTGGACGGTCGCCTTGTGCTGGAAGACGTGGAGCGGACCGAGCGCTACAACGGGAGCCACGTGGGCAGCTTGGTAGGGACGAACCGCATCGAAGGTCAGACCACCACCTACAAGGAGGGCCGGGTCACCTCGTTCAGCTTCACGCGCTGATATTCGGTGAACGGCACCTCATGACATGCACGCTCAGACATGTAACAGTCCGGTCAGCCGCTTCCCGAAGGATCGATGCTGCTCCCAGCCTTGCTGATCTCCGCCGCCCTGGCGTCGCCCCACGAGCTCCACATCGGAGCCAGCGCCGGTGCGCTCCAGCCCCTCGACGGTCCCACACGCTTCGCCTGGGCCGCGGTGCCGCGGGTGTCCCTGTGGCCCAGCCCGTCCTGGGCGGTGCTGGGTGAGCTGGGGGTCATCCCCGGGCTCGAGCTCGGGGACCAGGGCTTCCAGGCCCTCGAGCCCCGCCTGGGCGTCGGGGTGCGACCCTGGACCCAGCCCGCGGTCGGTCCCCGGCTCGGCGCCGGCCTGGCCTTGGCCTCCCACAGCTCGGACCAGCGGCTCAACAACGCGCCCACCGACCTCGAGGATCGCCACCTGCAGGCCTGGGCAGGCCTGGGGGCCGCCTGGCGCGCCGCGCCATGGCTCGAGGTCCGGGCCGACCTTCGCTGGCACCAGGGCTTCGGGGGTGAAGATCCCCACCGCGCAGCCACCGGGTTGGGGGTCAGCCTGGGGCTCGACCTCGTCCAGCCCATGGGCGGTGCGGGCCCCGTCGCCCCTCCCGAGCACGACACCACTGCGAACGCCGCTGAACAAGGCCTCGGCATCGTGCCCGCCGATGCCACCATCTGGGTGCCCCACGGCCACTGCGTCCACACCCCAGCGGCCGATGCCCACCGCAGCCTGGAGCACCTCGACGCCGAGCAGCCCGTGGTGGTCTCGGCCCCCGGCTACCTGCCCGCCTTCGTGCCCGCCGACGGACTGTCGGGCCTCGAGCTCGAGCCCGCACCGCCCCAGGGCGCCCTGGTGGTGGTCGCCGCACCCGGTGATCTCGTCCAGGTCGATGGCGTAGCGGTCTCCGTCGGGGCCGATGGCGTGGCGCTGCTCAGCGTGCCCGAGGGCTCACACCGGGTGCAGATCACCGGCGGCGGACGCCGCAGCGAGGGCTCCATCGCCGTGTCCCAGGGCCACGCCACCTGGCTGCGTCCCCCCGAAGCCGAGCCCTACCGAGCGCTGTTCACCGTGGGATCCGCGGAGCTGAGCGCTTCGGAGCGCGAGCGCCTGGGCCAGCTCTCGGCCCAGCGAGGCGACTACGGCTACGTGCTCCAGGGCGGCTACTCCCCCGAAGGCGATCCGGACGCCAACGAGGCCCTGGCTCAGGCTCGGGCCGAGGTGGCCCGAGACGTGTTGATCGAGGCCGGCGTGCCCACCGATCTGCTCGACCTGCAGCCCATCGCGGTGCCCACTCTCGACGGCGACTTCGAGCTGCAGCGCAGCTGCCTGATCACCCCCGTGCCGGGAGGTCGGCCGTGAGCTTGCTCCTGCTCCTGTCCCTCACCGCGCTCCACGCCGCCGAGTATCGGGTGGTTCGCCTGGGCGACAGCGTCGAGTCCATCGCCACGGAGCTGGGCGAGCCGGCCCTGGCCACCGACATCCGCTCCCTCAACCAGATCGAGGTGGACGCTCAGCCGCCCATCGGTGCTCTGCTCGCACTCCCGATCCGCCCCGGTCCTCCCCTGGTGGAGCAGAATGGGGCCGTGTTGCACGCCAAGGGCGAGGTGAGCGTCGAGCTTCCCGACGGCGAGGTGCTAGCCGCGACCCCCGGGCTGCAGCTACCGCAGGGCAGCACGGTCTGCACCGCGGCCGACAGCTACGCCACCCTGCGCCTGGCACGCAGCGGCGGTAGCCAGGACCACGACGACGTCAACCTGCTGGCCACCACCTGCCTCACCCTCGTCTCCGCCGTGAGCCGCGCCTCCGAGCGCGCCTCGGTGCTCCGTGTCGAGTCCGGCTCCATCGCCATCCGCTCCGCCGACGAGATCCCCGGCACCGTCGTGGTCGAGACCGAAGCCGGCATCACCACCGGCAGCGGCGGCGGCTTCCGGGTCACCCGTGAAGCCGACGCCACCCGCACCGAGGCCGTCGAAGCCCCCGTTGTGGTCATGGGCGCGGGCGCGGAGGTCGAGGTTGGTGCCGGCCAGGGCAGTCGCACTGCGGTGGGTGAGGCCCCCTCGGCGCCGACGGACCTGCTGCTGGCCACAGTGGCCCAGCGGCCCCAGCTCGACCAACCCCTGCGGCGTCCCGACTTCGGCTGGACCGCCATCGACGGTGCCCTGGGCTATCGGGTGGAGATCGCCTCCAGCTCGGACTTCTCCGCCCTTGTGCTCGTCGACAGCATGCCCGACACCACCTGGTCGCCACAGCTGCTCTTCCTACCGTTCCGGGTCGAAGGCCTGTATTGGCGTGTCTCGGCCTTCGATCGCGTGGGCTTCCTCGGGCTACCCTCCGAGACCCGTGAGCTGGTCCTACCCGCCGGTGTAGGCCCCTAGGGCGGTCTGCAGGTACAGGATCCTCGGTCGACTCCCGGACGAATGCGCTCCGGTGCGCAGCTCGAGCAACTCCTGCATCACCTCGAGCACCTGCTGGCGGAGCGCCGCCACCATGGCCACCACCGCGTCGCCGGACCCGTCGTGCCCGAGATCATCCAGGCTGCAGGGGTCCATCCGGGCCACCACGGGCCAGACGCCCTCGGCCAGCAGCTCGATGAGCAGCTCTCCCCGGACCGAGCCTCCCAGGTTCCGGTCCTGGGGAGCGCAGAGCATCACCATCGCCAGCTCCCGGCGGTCCCCGAGCAGCGCCCGCAGGTCCGACTCCCGTCTCAGGCGCCGGAGCCCGAAGCGCCACCCCGCGAACTCCAGGTTCCCGAACACCCGCTGGGCCAGGGCCCACAGCTCATCGCGCTCGCAGAGCACGGGAACCAGCCAGGTGCCCTGCTCGAAGTCACAGGACCCCGGGAATTCCTCGAGGGGCGACATCGGGCTGCGATCATGTTCTCTACGAGTGGACACGAGTGGCCTCGACATGGGGTTCGAGCGCGCGCTTCAGCTCCATCCACGTCCAGACTATAGTCGGGAGCCGCAGCCTTCCCTCTCAGCCCCATTTCACTCCAGTGACCCCAACACCCAAGCCCCCCGTCTCCGTCGAGCTGCACCTGCTCCAGCAAGGTCAGGTGGTCCACGTCGAGCCCTTGGCTGGCCGCGCCCTGTTCGTAGGCCGCAACCCGGACAACGACCTTGTACTGGCCGAAGGTACCGTCTCGGGCCGCCACGCGTTGTTCCACCTGACCGGCCAGGGCCGCCACCTGATGCTTCGGGATCTCGGCAGCACCAATGGCACCTTCCTCCGGGGCCAGCGGGTCGCCAAGCCGGTGGAGCTGTCCCACGGTGATCGGGTCCGGCTGGGCTCCACCGTCGAGCTCATGCTCCACATCCAGCCCTCAGCCGTGGCCCCACCCCCCGCCGTCGCACCCTCGCTGCTGGTGGACCTCCACACCGGCGTAGCCCACCCCATCCGCAGCGATCGCATCTTCGTGGGTGCCGAGCCCCACTGCCAGGTCCAGGTCCCAGGGGCCGCCACCGCCTGCATCACCCTGCATGACCGGGGCGAGATCTGGCTGTCCACCGAAGACAACGACACCTCCATCGAGCCAGGCAGCCCCTTCGAGGTCGCCGGTCGAGAGCTGGTCTTCCGCGCTCCTTCCTCGGCCCTGAGCGCCACCGTGCGCGAGACCGTCGAGCGCGACTCCTACAGCTTCGAGCTCAGCGTGTGCCTCCAGGCCGAGACCGGGCCCGAGGCCTGGATCACCAACCCCGCCTCCAGCGCCCGCCACTGCGTCACCGCCGAGAACCGCGTCTCGCTGCTGTGGGTCCTGGGCAGCCGGCTGCTGAAAGACCGCGCCGAGGGCACCCCCCTCGACACCGCCGGCTGGTGTCAGGACGAGGATGTCATGCGCGGCATCTGGGGCCGCGCATGGGATCAGATGGGCAGCAACAACTACCAGGTGCTGCTCTCCCGCACCCGCCGCGAGTTCGCCATGGCCGGCTTCGACGGCTGGTTCATCGAGAAGCGCCGCGGCTACACCCGCCTGCGCCTCGAGAACATCCAGCTGCTGGGCTAGCCTTCCCCCGGCTCGCCCCGGGCCTCTCGCACGAGCCGGTCCAGCACCAGGCCATGGAAGGCGTCGCTACGCCCGCGGAAACCCCAGCCGAGATGGACCGAGCAGCGGCCGCACTGGGCCATCTGCCAGGTGTAGCCGGGAAACCAGGTGTACTCGGCGTGCTCCTCACCATGGGGCGCACAGCCCGGCGCGCGTCGGAAGCAGCCGATGCGGAAGAGGTAGCCGTGGGGGTTGACGAAGCTGTGCTCGTGGGCCCCCGCCACCTCGCGGGCCCAGCCCGAGGCTGTGATGGCAAGCCCACAGCGACGGCAGAGCAGTCGTCCACCCTCGGCCCCATCCCAAGGATCGCGGAGCTTCGCCTCCGGGCGCTTCGTGGCCGCCGGCGCGTCTTTGTCGAGCAGACGCTGGAGGGGGCTCATCAGTAGCTGACCATCTCCTCGCAGGCCCCAGGCAGCTCCAGCCCGATCACCTCGTAGTCCTCGCCGCAGGACGCGCCGTCCAGCGCCGCGCCGCAGGCCTCGTAGTCCATGGTGGTGCCGGTGTCGGGGCACCACAGGCTCCGCTCGGCCGCCTCGCAGGCGGCCTTGGAGCTGTACTCCACCGACCAGGCATCCTGGAAGTGGTAGCAGTCTTGCTGAGCGCAGTCGCACGCCTTGGTGCAGAGGGTCTCCACCATCTGCTCGCAGGGCGAGAGCGTGGTGTCCGAGGCCGCGTCGAAGCAACCCGTCAGCAGGGCCAACAGCAGGGTGGGGATCTTCATGGCTACCACCACCCGGAGTCGAAGCCGTCGCAGATCAGGTAGTCCTCGCAGACCTCGGGGTACCAGCCCGAGTCGTTCCAGTCGTCGCAGCTGGCCCACTTGAGCTCCCGGTAGCACTGGGAGGCGAGCTGATAGTCGATGTCGCACAGCGCCTCGGACCAGTCCTGCACCTCCTCCATGAAGGGCTCGGTCTCGTCGACGCACTCAGCCACGTCGTCGAACACATCCAGGAAGTCCTCCTGGTCGCACTGGTAGGACTTCTTGCAGGACACCACCGAGAACTTGTAGGCGAAGGTGTCCTCGTTCACACCGCAGCCGATGAGCAGCAGGGTAGACAGGGCGATGGGAATGCGAGACATGGCAGGTCTCCGGGGGAGGATGGTGCATTCGCAATAACTCCCCTCGACGGACCCTGCGGTGGTGGGTAGCGTTGTCATCCGAGCCAGCCGGAG
>CAZHIK010000189.1:0-3102 GCA_964532635.1 uncultured Enterobacterales bacterium | reverse complement strand
TGGACAAGCCGCTTCCCCGCATCCCCGTTGCCATCTCGGCGCGCCACGTACACCTCACGGTCGAAGCCGTCGAGATCCTGTTCGGACCCGGTGCCCAGCTCGCAGTCCACAAGCCCCTGTCCCAGCCCGGCTACTTCGCCGCCAAGCAGAAGGTCGATCTGGTGGGCCCCAAGCGCACCATCCACGGCGTGCGCGTGCTGGGCCCCTGCCGCAGCCGCTGCCAGGTCGAGGTGGCCCGGACCGACGAGTTCTTCCTGGGGCTCGACGCTCCCATTCGTGCCTCGGGCGACCTGGACGGCACCCCCGGCATCACCCTGGTGGGAACCGAAGGCACCCTCGTGCTCGACGAAGGCGTGATCTGCGCCCAGCGCCACATCCACCTGAATCCCGAAGAGGCCGTCGAGCTGGGGGTGGCCAACGGCGACATCGTCGAGGTGGCCGTGGACACCGACGGCCGCGACCTCATCTTCGGTGATGTCCTGGTGCGGGTCAGCGAGGGCGTGCACCTCGAGATGCACCTGGACACCGACGAGGGCAACGCCGCCGAGATCGACACCGGCGACGCAGGGGTCCTCACCCCCACCAGCCTGCTCGCCCGCCTGCGCCCGCCCTATCGGGGGTGAACACCGGGCTCTGCGACGCCTGCGGGCGCGCTCGCGGCCTCCGGCATCTACGCCCGCAGGTGGCCGGCACCCGGTTACGCATCCACTCCCGGAGGCCTCATGCCGCAGCTCACCGAAGGTACCGTCCTGGCCGAGCGCTTCGAGATCGTCGGGGTGCTGGGTAGCGGCGGCATGGCCACCGTCTACCTGGCCCGCGACCGCGTCCGTGGTGAACGGGTGGCACTCAAGGTCTTGCACGACCACCTGGCTCGCGACCCTGCCATGCGCGACCGCCTGCGCCGCGAGGTCGTGGCCGCGGCCCGCCTGCGCCACCCGGGCGCCCTGGTCGCCCACGAGCTGCACGACCTCGAGGGCACCTGGGCCCTGAGCCTGCCCTTCCACCCCGGCCAGACCCTGGCCGAACAGATCGCCCAGACCGGCCCCCTCGAGTCGGAAGCCCTGCGCCGCCTGGGTGTGCGCCTGGCCGAGGTGCTGGCCGAAGCCCACAACGCCGGCCTGCTGCACCGGGACCTCACCCCCCACAACGTCATGATCGGCCCTCGGGGCGAGCCGGTGCTCACCGACTTCGGCCTCGCCCGCCTGCGCGACGGCGCCAGCACCAAGGGCACCGGCATGCTGGGCACCCCCGGCTACGCCGCCCCCGAAGTCTACGACGGCGTACGCGCCGACCCCCGCTCCGACCTGTACGCCCTGGGCGCCGTGCTCTACCTTGCCGCCACCGGCAAGCCCGCCTTCGAGGCCGACAGCGCCATGCGCGCCCTGCACCGCCAGCTCGACGGCGACTTCGTCCCCATCGGCGACGTCCGCGACGATCTGCCCCCCGACCTGGTGGCCACCATCCACGCCCTGCTCCGGCAGCGACCCGAACACCGACCACAGGGAGCCCAAGACGTCGCCGAGGCCCTGCAGCTGCGCCAGGCGGCGGAGGCTGCGCCCGAACCACAACGGGGAGGGACGGAGGCCGCGTCCACCACGACCTCCGGCGCAGACGCTCCACCGGAGCGCTTGCCCACCGCCCTGGTCAAGGCCGAGCTGCCCGCCGGCGACTGGACCATCATCGCCCGTCCCCCCCGTCAGGACGACAAGCGCCACGAGCGCCGCGCCCGCCGCGCCTGGAAGCACGCCCGCCGCCGCGCCCGCCACCGCATGGGTCGCCGGGAGTGGCGCGAGGGCTGGCAGGCCGATCCCGGCCGCATGGTCGGAGAGGTGTTGGGCATCGGCGGCGACTTCCTGGGGGAGATCATCGCCGGCGAAGGCGCTTCGGCCGAGCAGGTGATCACCGACGCGGTGGGCGAGGAAGCTGGCCTGCCCGAGGGAGCGCTGCGCAGCACCGGCACCCTGAAAGAGAAGAGGTTCAGGCTGGTCCACGGCATCGAGCGCAGCGCCGCCGACCGCCTGACGGTCCAGGCCACCCAGGCCGGCTACCGCACAGAGTTGGTGCCCTCCGACCGGAAGCGACCGCTGAAGCTGGGAGCCGCCACGGGCGCGATGTTCCCAGCGGCGGTCATGGTGGGCCTGGCCTTCTTCCTGGGCCTGCCCCTGGGCTACCTCTTCCTGGCCATGGCCGTGGGCTTCGTGCTACTGGGCATCGGCCAGGCGGTGGACAGCATGAGCGGCCGCGGCATCGAGCAGCTGCCCCTGGCCTTCCCCAACCAGCTGGCCCCGCTCCTGAGCCCCGGCTTCGAGCTGGCCGAGGAGCCCGCGGTGGAGAGGGCCGCGCCCACCCCGGCCGCCGAGCCCCAGACCACGGCCAAGCCCACCGGCCGCGGGGCCCAGGTGCTGGCCCGGGTGCAGTCCGCCCTCGACGGCCTCGCCGGCGCAGTCGAAGCCCACCGCAGCCAGCTGCCCCCCATCGCCGTTGCAGAGCTGGAGGACACCCTGGCCGACTTGCGCAGCCGCGCCGACGATCTGGCAGACGAGGTGGACCGCCTCGAGGCCGAGCTGCACCAGCTCGAGGCTCAGGACCCCGACGCCCAGCTCGCTGTGCTCCAGGCCCGCCTGGCCCGGCTGGACACCCTGGCCCGGGCCGGTGAGCCCGTCGAACCGGCCAAGCGCGCCGGCATCCGGGCAGAGATCGCGGCCCTGGGTGAGACCTCCGCCACCATCCAGGCCCTCGAGGGCCGCATCACCGCCGTGCTGTCCCGCCTGCTCGACATCGGCGGCACCGCCAGCCGCGTCCGCCGCCAGCTCCTCGAAGAGCCCGAGCCCGCCAAGAGCGTGGAGAAGCTGGGGGATCAGCTCAAGCGCCAGGTTGCAGCGGCAGCCAAGGCGCGGCGGGAGATGGATGGGAGGTAGCCGCAAGCGTCGCCACCCCCCCCCCATTCCGGCTATCCTCCGCCCATGCGCTCCCTCCCGCTCCTGCTGATGCTCCCCCTGCTGGCCGCCTGCGAGCTGGGCCTGCCCTCCACCGTTCCCGTGGATCCCAAGCCCGACGACACCGGGCCGCCGGGTGACAGCGAGCCCACGGGCGACAGCGAGC
>CAZHIK010000188.1:6521-11779 GCA_964532635.1 uncultured Enterobacterales bacterium | reverse complement strand
CAGCGTCTCCGCTCCGGCGCTCGCTGCCGCCACCCCCCCGGAGCCCCCGGCCGTCGGCGAGCCTGTCGCTGCGGTCGTCTCCGATCCGTCAGACACTGCGGACGGCTGGTACCAGACGGCCGTGCAGGTCTACTTCGGCAGCGGCCTTCCCGGCGATCCCGAGTACGCCGCGCGGCTGTTCGAGCGGGCCTGCGAGGCCGGCCACGGCATGGCCTGCGTCGAGCTGGCCTCCATGACTTGGGGGGGGCTGGGGATCACCCAGGACCGGGAGGGCGCCAGTCAGCTGCTCACGGACAGCTGCGATGGCGGTGAGCCCTGGGCCTGCCACAGCTTGGCCTGGCTGCGCTACCACGGCGACGGGGAGGAAGGGGACGTCGCGGGGGCATGCGAGCTTTGGGATCAGGCCTGCGAGGGCGGGGTGCACGAGGCCTGCAGCGCGGCTTGGTTGAGCGGAGCGTGCCGATGAGCGCCCGCCTCCTCCTCGCGGCCTCCATCGGCGCGACCATCCTGGTCGCGGCTGGCTGCGTGGCCGCCGCGCTGGCCGAGGACCCCTACGACCAGCTCTACCTGCGCGACGGCACCGTGGTGCGGGGTGAGGTGCAGTCCTGCGAGGGGGGTAAGTACACCATCCTCGCCCTCGACGGGATCGAGTACAAGTACGCCTTCGCCGACATCGACAGCGTGGTCATGGCCGATGAAGGCGGTGTGGCGAAGACCTTGCCCGTGGTACCCCTGCCCCACCACCAGGAGCCCCGCTTGCGGCGGCTGGATGAGCTGGTCGACGAAGATGAGTACACCCCTGTCTACGAAGAGCCGGACGACTTCCGGGGAGGGGTGGAGATCTACTACCTGGGGGCCGGCGGGCGCTTCTCGTGGGAACGGCCTGGACGGGTGCTCAACTCCTTCGACCTGCGCTTCGGCGCGGTCCACGGCTTCATCTACGGCTACTACCCGGGCGCGGTCGTGGGGTTTGGGGCCGCGGCGTTCGACTTCTTCGACGCTCCCTGGCAGCTCGAGGCCACGGCGGGCCTGACCCTGCAGATGACCTGGTGGAGCGTCTACCCGGGCGTCATCGTGGGGGTGGCGGCGCAGCACCACTTCGGCGAGAGGGTCCAGGCCAACCTGGGCGCGATGTTCGCCACCGACATGTACCTCTCATACCCGGTGCTCGTGCCGGACGTGTCGATCGCGTTTTTGTGGTAGCGCGGGCGGGCGTTCAGGGTGCCGCTTCCAGGCGGAGACGTGCGGGCTCGCGGCGGGGATCGGGGGCCCGTTGTGGGACGGCTGCCAGGCGCGCAGCCTGCAGGCTGCGGGAATCCTCGAGCTGGGCGACCTCGGCCAACCAGGTGAAAGCCAACGCGCAGCTGGGCTCGGTCCACTGGGGACAGATGTCGGCCAGGGGCGCTTCCTGGTAGCCCTCGAGGGGGGAGAGGCAGGCCTCACCCTGCACCAGCAGGTCCAGCTCCGCGTCCTGCCAGCTGTTGCCCTCCAGGCTGGCCCAGGCGTCATCCAGGAACAGCCCGGCGCCACTCTGACCGTCGAGCTGGTTGCCACCGAGGAGCAAGCCGCGCTCGCCGTCCCATGCGGTCACTCCGGCGCCAGCGTAGATCGCGTCCCCGCAGCGGTGGGTGGCCCCGTGGGGCTCCCCATCGCCTCCGACGATGGTGTTGCCGGAGAGCTGATAGGCGCCTTCGCCCTTCAGCCATACGCCGGCGACGGGGTTGTCCTGGATGGTGCTGTCGGCCACGCTGATCTGTGCCGGGCGGCCCTCCCTGGCGGGGTATGTGAAGATCCCGACACCTCCACCCAGGTTCGGGCCGGGGGTGGTGCCCTCGATGATGCACTCCTTCAGGCCGAGCTGGGCGGAGATGAGTGCGACGGCGCCCGCGAACTCGTTGTCCTGGAGGGTCCCTTCTTCGATGGTGACGAGTGTGCCCGTGTCGACCGTGTAGACCCCAGGGCCCTCGTTGCCCGTCAGCGACAGTCCGTTCGCCCGGACGGAAGCGCCGCTCTGGACGGCCAGGCCGGCCGCAGCGCTGCCTTGAATGCCGGGGTTGCGGCGGGTGCCCGAGATGCTGCCGCCCTGGAGGACGACCTGTGTCCCTTCGTCCGAGACCAGCAGGCCCTGCTCGTAGTTGTCGCGGATGTGGCAGTCCTCGAGGAACGCCGTGGCTCCGTCGGAGATCTGGGCGCCGAGGCCAGAGTTTCCTTCCTCGTCCGGGAGGTTTCCCTGGATGGTCGTGGAGCTGAGGGTTCCCACGGTGCCGGACTCGGCCAGCACCATGCCACCGCGAAGGTTCCGCTGAACCAGGCAGCCGTCCATGGTGAGGCGTGCCCCGTCCGACACCGCCAATCCGGGGCCGTATTCATTCTGCGCGTCCGGCTGGGTGTCCTGGATGGTGCAGTCGGCCAGGACGGCCCGCGCCCCTTCGCCTCCTGCCAGAATGCCCGCAGTGCGGTTGTGTTCGAAGATGCAGCCCTGTGCCACCAGCAGGCCGCCGGGTGAAACCTGGACGGCGTTTCCGAAGCGCCCGTCGAGGTCCAGGAGCGTGTCACGGATGGTCACGTTCGTCAGGCTGATCACTGTGCCCGCATCGCTCACTGTCAGGCCGAGGGCGGTGCTGCTTTGCACCAGCGAGTCCTCGACGTCGAGCAGGCCTCCATCGAAGGCCTGGATGCCGAAGCCTCGACCCTCTTCGTCGCATAGGGTGTTCCGGATTGTTGTGTGACGCAGGGAACCGGTGCTGCCTGGATCCGAGACGGATATCGCGAAGCCTCGAGCGCCTTCGATATGAGAGCCCTGCACGTCGATCCCGGCGCCCTCCGATGCCAGGACTCCCATGGCGTCGCCTCCGTGTCCCGCGGTATTCCTGGGCACGACCTCGCTGTCGAGCAGCGTCATGATCGTGTCCGGGTCGTACGCACTGATAGCGCACTCTTCGCTGCCGAGTACGGCGCTCGATGTCAGTCCCAAGTGCGCCCCTCTCTGGACTACGAGGCCCAACGACTCTCCCGACTGCTCGGTAGCTTCGTGGGAGCCCAGCGTACATCCGTGCATGTCCACCCGTGTTCCCGCGTCCGTGATCCCCGCCTCGATCGCTTGGCTGCCTTTGATGGTGCTATCGGTCGCAGCCACGACGGCCCCGTCCTGCACCAGCAGGCCATAGCCATAGTGGCCGCCTTGGATGGCTCGTGTGCCCATCACGACACAGCCGATCAGATCGAGCGTGGCGACTTCGGTGGCGTAGATCCCCGCATAGGTGGCATTCTCGACGGAGCAGTCCACGGCCGTCAGCGTTCCTGCGGTCTCCACCACAATACCGAAGCCGCGGTTGTTGTTGATGGCGGGGCCAGTGTCCTCTACCCGCACGCGCTCGAGGGTAGCGGAGACCCCGGACTCCTTCACCAGGATTCCTGCCTCACTGGCCCCTACGAACAGGCTGTCCTGTACGAGCGTCTCGAAGCTTCCGGTGAGTCCGGACTTGTGGATGCGTAGGCCGTACTGGGTGACCCCGCGCTGTTGAACCTCCCGAAGCGTCACCAGCCCCGAGCCCAGCTGGAAACCGTACTTGGCAGCGTTCTGGACCGTCAGCCCCGAGACATCCACCGCTGCGCTCACGGTGTTGATGGACATGCCTGTGGCATCCTCGTCCCCCAACCCCGCCGCCAGGTGCACATCCGCGTGGTCGGTGGTCAGCTCGATCAGCTCCGCGTAGGCGCCCGCGGCCACGGCCACCAGCCCGCCCCCGGCGGCCCCGGCCGCATCCGCCCCCGCCTGGATGGAGCCGAAGGGAGCGTGCTCGCTGCCGTCGCCCCCGGCCTCCGCTTCGGCGTCCACGTAGATGGTGGCGGCGTCCACGGGGAGATCGCCCCAGCGTCCGCTGCCGCAGGACGCGGGGACACAGGCGCCCGCCCAGGGCACGCTGCCCTCATCGCAGGAGGGGATCTCGCCGGTGTCCTTGGGCCCCTTCTTCCCTACGCAAGCACAGAGCACGACGGAGAGGGCCACTGAGAACGTTCGTGAGACGGTCGGTTTCATGGGGTTCGCTTCTGCACCGAGTATGGCATGGCCGGCGTGACACAGGCCCGACCGAACCTTTGGAGTGCCCTCGTGATCAGACCCGCCAACGATCGAACACAGTAGGATTGGAGGCGCGCATCATGCGACATCTGGTCCCCGCCACATTCCTTCTGCTCCCGCTGCTGTCGGCCTGCCACGAGTACAACCTCGGGGGCGAGAAGGACGGTCCTTCGCCGCCACTCGACACCGACCGACCGTTCGAGCTGCCCGAGTACGAGGCCGAAGCCATCCCCCAGGACACCGAGCCTCCGCCGCCGGAGGAGGAGTGCAACGGGGTGGACGACGACGGCGACGGCGAGGTCGACGAGGGCTTCGAGGACTACGACGGCGACGGCGTCGCCGACTGCGTGGACGACGACTGCGACGTCGATGAGCACCCCGGCGAGGAGATCGAGGTGCTCGAGGAGTGCTCTGCGGGTCCGCCGCCGGTGATCAAGGATCCCTGGAACCTGGCCGCGGAGTGGAGCTACTCCACCTCGAGCGATGGCGTGATCGTCATGCCCGCGGTGGGCAACGTCAACGACGACAACGGCGACGGCCTGGTGAACGAGAACGACATCCCCGACATCGCGGTCACCGAGTGGTCCACGGAGGAATTGGTCGTGCTGTCGGGCGACGGCTCCGGCGAGCTGTTCAGGGTGGGACACATCGACGGCACCGCGGCGGTCACCATCGCCGACGTGGATCAGGACGGCGAGCCCGAGGTGCTGGTCTACGAGACCATGGACACCATCGCCGCCTACGACGCCGCGGGCAACGAGGAGTGGGCCTCGAGCATGATCTTCCTGGGCGACTACCCGCAGCCCGCGGTGGCGGATCTCGACGGCGATGGCGACATCGAAGTGGTCTTCGACAAGGCAATCATCGATGGGGCCACCGGCGTCATCCAGTACCTGCTGCAGTTCACGGGCAGCCACTGGCGCACCCCTGTGATCGCCGACATCGACCTCGACGGCACGGCCGAGATCATCTTCGGCGAGGACGTCTACAGCCACACCGGAGCCTTCGAGTGGACCTGCGGCCAGGTCGGGCAGGGCACGTTTTCGGCCGTGGCGGACGTCGACGGCGACATCGAGGGCGAGGTCATCTTCGTCAGCGGTGACAAGCTGATGATCCACGACGCCGACAGCACCCAGTTGGTCAAGGTGACCATCCCCGGCTCCAACCCGGGCCCCCC
>CAZHIK010000188.1:4931-6511 GCA_964532635.1 uncultured Enterobacterales bacterium | reverse complement strand
CTCGGTCTGGGAGGTCGATGGCACCATGATCTGGGAGGCCCCCATCAGCGATGTGTCGGGCCTGGCGGGGTGCTCGGGCTACGACGTCGATGGCGACGGCGCCTACGAGGTTCTGTACGCCGACGAGGACGCCTTCCGCCTGTACGACGGCGCCACCGGCTCCGTGCACTACGAAAACACCGACCACAGCTCCGGCACCCTCTGGGAATACCCGGTGGTCGCCGACGTGGATCGCGACGGATCCGCCGAGATCGTCGTGGCCCACAACCTCGGCTCGTACAACGGATTCACCGTGTACGGTCACAGCGGCTCAGGCTGGCAGGCCTCCGGGCCCGCCTGGGCCATCCACGACTTCGCGGTGACCAACATCGAGCCCGACGGCACGGTGCCCACCCCCGCGCCCATGCCCTGGACCACCCACAACGTCTTCCGGGCCCGGCCCATGCTGGACGAGATCGGCCAGGCCGACCTGTACGCCTGGGTCGAAGACGTCTGCGTGCCGTACTGTGACCACGGCCTGGTCAAGCTCAGCTTCGCGGTGGCCAACCAGGGCGCGGTGGACGTGCCGGCGGGGATCTCGGTGGCGCTGTACGCCGTGGACGCTGGGGCACAGACCCTGCTCGGCACCGCCTTCATCGACCGTGTGGAGACCGGCGAGGTCATCTCCGGCGGTATCTTCGAGCTGCAGCAGAGCGACTGGGGCCCCGACGGCGTGCTGCTGGTGGTGGACGACGACGGCACCGGGGCGGGCCTGATCGAGGAGTGCGACGAGAGCAACAACGAGGACCTGTACCTCGAGAGCCTGTGTGAGTGAGGGGGAGCGGCCGCCAAGGCCAGGTTCACGCCAGCCCACAGACCCAAGCCGCGGGGACGGCCACGATGCGTTCGCTCAGGCGGGCCACCCGCTCGCCGCGGTGCACCACCACCGCGAAGGGCACACGCTCGCCGAAGGACTCCAGGAACGACCGGAGGCTGGCGAGCTGGCGAGGCCGGATGTGTGCCGCGTGCTTGATCTCGATGGGCCAGAGCCGATCGCCGTGTTCCAGCACCAGGTCCACCTCGGCACCTTGATGCGTGGCCCAGAAGAACGGAGCGGGAGGCAGGTCGATCGCCCCGAGCGAGCGCACCAGCTCGGAGATGATGAAGCCCTCCCATGAAGCGCCTAGCAGCGGGCTGGCACGGAGGGACTCCGGGTCACCGATCGCCGACAGCGTGTGGAGCATTCCGTTGTCGGCGAGGTACCCCTTGGGGCGCCGCACCAGGCGCTTGCCGATGTTGGGGTGGTAGGGCTGCAGGCGCCACCAGAGCCCGGTGCCTTCGAGGATGTCCAGGAAGCGTCCCATCGTGCGGGCCGAGCAGCCGAAGTCACGCCCCAGCTTGGCCACGTTGATCACCTGGCCGTGTCTTGCCCCGAGCATGCGGAGCAGCCTGAGCACGGCCACCGGCCGCAGCTCCCGGTGCAGCTCGCCCAGGTCTCGCTCGCTGACCAACCGGAGATATGCGTCGAACCACCGCGAGCGTCTGGCCTGGTGTCCGAGCAGCCATGGTTCGGGAAACCCCCCTGCCAGCCATGCGGCCAG
>CAZHIK010000188.1:0-4921 GCA_964532635.1 uncultured Enterobacterales bacterium | reverse complement strand
CGCCGGCTAGACATCGAGGGACTCGAGAAAAGCGCCCGGTTCGTCGGCCCCCAGCAGCAGCTTCGCGAAGCGGGAGGGGGGGCGTGCGTGGGCTTCGGTGGGAGACAGCGGCCACAGCTCCAACAACCCGGCCCGCCCGGCCAACGATTGTGAGACACCTTCGACCAGGCGGGGTGTCGCCGAGCCACTCAGCACGTAGCGACCCGGCCGCCGGTCTCGGTCAATGGCGACCCGCAGCGCCGAGAAGAGCGCGGGGCATCGCTGGGCCTCGTCGAACCACACACGATCCGGGTTGTCGCGCAGGAACAGCTCGGGGTCGTTCGAGACCAGCTCGAGCGTCGCGGCGCTCTCGAGGTCCACCCTGTGCCAGCCCGCGAGCCGCTTGTCGAGGAAGGTGGACTTGCCGACCTGGCGCGCTCCCAGCAGGACGACCACCGGGAACTGCTCGAGCCAGGCATGGAGCCGTGGGGCGATGTGGCGGGGGAGGTAGGTCACGGCGTGATTTTACCATGAAATTCCGGCAAGCAGTGCACGAAATTGGTGCTACAACTCCACAACCATCCGCCCCGCCCAGGCCCGCTGCACATCACCGGTGCGGCAGTACGCCTCCACCGCGACCGTGGCGTCCTCGTCGAGCTCGAAGCTCCCCAGGTCCGTGCCGTTGGCGCTGACGCTGACGCTGTCTCCCTCGGTACCGCTCGCCGGCCCCGGCTCCCCCTCCATCCAGTACAGCTCGAGGGCGTTCACGCCGGTGGCCTCCAGCTCCACCGCGCCACCCTCCCAGGTGGCGTCAACCACCGCGGGCGGGGCCTCGGGGTACATGTCCACGTCGTCGCGCACCTCTTCGATGAGATCCGTCGCCCGCAGCCAGTAGGCTCCCGTGTTGCGCGGGCTCTTGATGGCCTTGTGGACCCGGGCGGGCTGCAGCGGACGCTCGCGCTCGAGCAGCCAGTCCACCATGTCGGCGTAGTCGCTGTAGAACATGGTGCCGTGGCCTTCGCCCTCGTAGCGCCAGTACTCCACGTCGAAGCCCCAGCCTTCGAGCATCTCCACGGTGGCGTCCACGTCTTCGACCGCGCACAGCTCGTCCTCGGTGCCGTGCACGGCCAGGATGCCGACGTTTTCGAGGTTGCGCCACAGCTGCTCGTCGTAGCCGGCGGTGCCCGCCGACACAGGCAGGATGGCGGCCCAGCGGTCGGAGATCTGGATGCCGTGGCTCCAGGAGGCGTTGCCCTCGGCGCTCACTCCGCCCACGTACACCCGTGAGCTGTCGATGTGGTACGCCCGGGTCAGCTCGGCGATGGCGCCCCCCACCAGCTCGAGGTGGTCCTGGTAGGCCGCAACCAGGTCGAAGTCTGGGTTGTAGTAGACGTTGTCGTAGTAGGCATCCTCGCCCAGCTCCGTGTACAGCGTGTTGAAGTAGTTGTCCTGGAACAGGAACATGGGCTGGTCGAGCAGGTTGTCCATGTAGGGCAGGGTGAGATCGTCAGCCACGTCGTCCACCGGGTGGCCGGGGTTGAGGTACAGGGGCACGGGCTGGGTGGGATCCGCGGTGTAGCCCTCGGGCACGTGCAGGCTGTAGGTGAAGTCGAAGTCGTGCAGCAGCTCGGTCTGGAGATCCACGTCGGGCAGCGGGTGGCCGTGGCTGATGCCCGAGGTCCACTCGGACAGCTTCAGCTCGGTGTCCAATTCGAGCAGCAGGGTGCGGACCTCGGCCGGCTCGGCCCCCTCGAGGGCGGCCAGGCTGTCGGCGCTGCAGCCGGCCTCCACCGCGGCGCGCACATCCTCCAGGTCGACGGTGTCCCAGCCGGGGTCCGAGGCGGTGTCGTCCGACGCAGGACAGCCGGTGAGCAGGCCGAACATCGGCAGGGTGATGGCCAGGGTGCGCATGATGCCTCCGAGCAACGGGATCGCTTGCTCTATACTGCATGGGTCCAAGCCCCAGGGGAAGCCGCCCATGAAGCGCCTCGTGTTCCTCCTCGCCTCCGTCGGTCTCACCGCCTGTCCCCCCGACAACGACAAGAACAAGGAGAGCGATCCCCCTTCGTGTTCGGGTCCACCGATCGACTCCCCGCCGGACACCGGGCCCTTCGAGCCCGACCCCCCGGGCGAGGCCTTCGACCGCTTCTGTGGCGATCGGGACTGGGAGGACACCGTGGAAGACGCCGTGGTCCACGAGCTGACCGGCAGCTGGAGCGGCAGCTACACCACCATGGATCCGGGCACGATCTTCACCATGAAGTTCATCCCGCCCCACCCCTTCGAGGTCACCGGGGTGCGCGTGGGCTTCGCCGGCGACGACGGCCCGGTCAAGATCCGCCTGGTGCGAGCCTACGGGCGCACCTACCCGGACCTGGATCGCGACGACGCCGACCTGATGCCCCCCATCGAGACCGACGCGGATGTCGAGGCCGCCGACGGGCTGATCGACTTCCCCATCGGCAACCGTGGCATCTACCTCGAGCCCACCCAGCACTTCATCCTGGTGGTGGAGCAGGTGGAAGGCGGCCCCGGCCCCACCACCGAGACCCAGGGCGACGAGGACACCAGCCGCGGGCTGATCTTCCTGCCCGACGACGTCAACGCCTACGGCATGACGGGCAACTTCCGCATGGAGCTGACCGGTCGGACCTTCTGCACCTGGGACGACGACGAGCGCTGGTTTTCCGAGGACGAGGATGTGGCCTTCGCCTCGGGCGGCTCATCGCGCATCGGCGTGGTGGATGTGGACGGTGATGGCCACGAGGACGTCTACACCATGAGCGGCGGACCCCAGGTCTACCTGGGCGACGGCAACGGCAACTTCGAGCACCTGACCGACATCTGGCCCACCGAAGCGACCTACGCCTCCCACGTGATCTTCGGTGACGTGGACAACGACGGCGACCAGGACGCCTTCATCGGGCCCTATGTGGGCGCCGACGACGACGACGACGGCACCACCAAGGCCGAGGGCGACTGCGACGACACCGACGCCGACATCGAGCCGGGGGACGACGAAGTGGCCGACAACGGCATCGACGACGACTGCGATGGCGTGGTGGACGACGGGCTGGACGAGAGCGACCGGGACGGCGACGGCTGGACGGTGCTGGCGGGCGACTGCAACGACACCAAGGACGACGTCCACCCCGACGCCGAAGAGGTCAAGGACGGCTACGACAACGACTGCGACTACGAGGTTGACGAGAACTACGCCAACCGCATCGCGCTCAACGACGGCAGCGGAACGTTCACCTTGCGCGAGGAGTCCGGCGTCGAGATCGTGGATCACAGCACCACCGCCGCCTTCGGCGACGGCAACGGTGATGGCAACCTGGACATCTACTGGGGCAACTGGCTGGAGCACTACCCCGACGATCCGGCGGAAGCCGACCGCTACTTCGAGGGCGCGGGCGACGGCAGCTTCACAGACATGCAGGAGACCGCCGGCCTGACCCTGAGCAAGGACCTGTCCTGCTACGGCGTGATCTGGAACGACTTCGACAACGACAGCTGGCAGGACATCTTCGTCGGCAACTACCACCTGTACAACAACCAGCTGTGGCAGAACCAGGGGGACGGGACCTTCGAGGACGTGGCCGGCGATGTGGGCGTGGACCACGACGATGTGCCCAGCGACTACCTGCAGTACCCGGGGGGCCACACCTATGGCGGCGACTTCGGCGACATCGACAACGACGGCGACATGGACATGTACATGTGCAACCTCGCCCACCCCCGCACCATGCCGTGGAGCGATCCGAGCATGTTCGTGGTCAACCAGGGGGAGCCGGACTTCGTCTTCGACAACATGAAGGAGGAGTACGGCTTCATCTACGACGAGGGTGATGTCAACGCGACCTTCGCCGACTTCGACCACGACATGGACCTGGATCTGGCTGTGGCCAGCCTGTACACCAACCACTACTCCCGCCTGTACCGCAACGACGGTGAAGACGGCTTCGTGGACGTCACCTACGAGACCGCCACCGCCGTGCACGACTCGGTCAGCGTGGTGTGGGCCGACGTGGACGAGGACGGCGACCTCGACCTGCTCACCGCCGACCGCTCGGGGGCTCCCTACCTGCACCTGTTCGAAAACCAGGTCGGCCAGGACAATCACTGGCTGCAGCTGGACCTGGTGGGTACCACCAGCAACCGCGACGCCTTGGGCGCCCGGGTCTACCTCACCGCGGGCGGTGTCACCCAGATGCGCGACGTGCGCTCGAGTGGCGGCCACAGCACCAACCAGCTCACCCGCATCGTGCACTTCGGCCTGGCCGACAACACCACCATCGACAGCCTCGAGATCCGCTGGCCGGCGGATGCCGGCAGCGAGACCATCACCGGGTTGGATGTGGACCACCGTTACCGGGTGGAGCAGGGGAGTGGGGTGGGGGTGGAGGTGTTCTGACGCCTCGACCAGGCGCCGGAGAGCGCCCGTGCTTTCCATTCATCCACTTTCGCAGGGGCTTGCGAAAGTGGGGAGTGTGAGGCTGCAGGACGCCCTCGCTGTCGGCTTCTTTGGCTGTCTTCATCGGGGATGATCCACCCTGACGGCCGGGCACGCCGGTGCCAGAACACGACACCGATATCCAAAGAGAGGAGCACCTTCGAACGCATCGGTGGTCGCCAGCCAGATCTGTCGGTGTTTCTCGATATCGGCCCTTGGCATCCGCGTATGCTTCTGTTCGAAGGGCCCTGGCGGCAACCGCTCCAGCAGCTGTCTTCACCCTTCGTCGAACGACCCAGAGGACCCATCATGCCCATCGACAAACAGCTCATCGTCCGCCCACCGCGCAGCGTACGCCACGCAATGGAAGTCGAGCTCGAGCGCGACCGCAGGCTCGACAGCGCGGGTGCCGGCGCCGGCACCTGGACCACCTACCAGCTCGGCCCCACCTTCGAAGGTGTGGCAATCACCTGGACCAGATCGTCC
>CAZHIK010000187.1:0-11785 GCA_964532635.1 uncultured Enterobacterales bacterium | reverse complement strand
AGCCCAGCACAGAAAAATCGGCGTCCCAGAGCCTCTTCAAAGTCTCGCAGGGAGCAACTCCACATGTTGCACTTCAACTCCGGGTCGGATCCGAACCGGCAGGGCGAGGGCCGCTCCGAGCGCCTCACCGCCGAAGAGGAGAAGGCGATCGCCCGAGAGATCCGCAAGGCCGAGCAGGCCGCGCGCGAGGCGATCGCTGGCATCGACCAGGCCGAGGACATCCTCTCCCGCCGCCCCGAGCGGGCCGAGCGCACCCGCGCCGGCGCCGTCGACCGCCTCGAAGAAGCGGTCCGCGCCGTGCAGGACGCTGCAAAGCAGGAACCGGAGCTCAAGCCCTACGCGCGCAAGGCTGTCGGCGCGTGGAAGAGTGCCGAGGACCTGCGCTGGCGTCTGGCCATGTCGGGGCGCCGCATCGCCCACGGCGAAGCCCGCAAGCTGGCTGGTCCCTTCATGGACGAGGAAGACCTGGTCCAGGAAGGCTACATCGGCCTGCTCCGTGCTGCGAAGCGCTTCGACCCCGACCGCGGAATTCGCTTCTCCACCTACGCCCGCTGGTGGGTGCGCGCACAGATGACCCGCGCCATCGACCACACGGGCCGCCCGGTGCGCCTGCCAGGGTGCGCGGTCGAGCAGACCCGCAACCTGCGCAAGGCCATGAAGCGCTTCGAGGCCGCGGGGATGGAGTACTCCACCTCCGACCTGGCCGACGAGGTCGGCATCGACAAGGAGCGCGCCGAGCTGCTGCTGTCCCAGGGCAACACCATCTCCCTGGAGCAGCCGGTGGACGACGGCCCGCGGCCGCGCCCCCTCGAGCGCTTCCTCTCCGACGAGCACGCCACCCAGCCCGATGGTGACGCCATCCAGGCCCAGGAGCTCGATCGGATGCACCTGGCCTTCCAGGATGTCCTCACAGAGCGCCAGCGCTTCGTGCTGATCCGTCGCTACGGCCTCGACGACGGCGAGTTCCGCACCCTGTCCGAGGTGGGCAAGGAGATGGGGCTGTCCCGCGAGCGCGTGCGCCAGATCGAGCGCGAGGCCCTCAACCGCCTCCGTGAGCAGTCCTCCATCCGCGACGGCCAGCAGCACTGACGCCGGCCCCGCCCGGGGAGCCATCGTGACCCACGAGCCCGTGGAGCACCCAGCCCCGCCTCCGCCGGACCCGTCCGCGCCCCCCCTCCCCTCGCCCTCGAGCAAGGACGAGCTCGAGGCCTGGCCCGACGACCACGACGAGGAGCCCATCGACGACGACTGGCCCTCGGAATCCGAGGACCCGCACCCAGGGTGGGACGAACCAGAGCTGGACGTAGACGCCGACGAGCCCGACTGGGACGACCAGCGCCCCGGGGGCGTGGAGCTGGCGGACGAGCCCGACGAGGAGCTTCCCACCCAGGACGATCCCTGGCCCACCGAGACCTCCGGGTCCCCGGTGGAGGAGCGACCCTGAGCGCCATCCTGCGCCTGCTGCGGTGCTACGCCACCCGCTATTGGTCCTGGTACCTCGGTGGGCTGGCTTGCCTGGGCCTGACCAACTGGCTGGCCGTGAACATCCCCCTCGCCCTGGGCCGAGGCACCGATGCCTTGCGAGCCGGAGACGATCCCGGGGTGCTGAGGGCCGCCCTGCTCATCGCCGGCATGGGGATCGCGGTGATCGCGGTGCGAACCCTGTCGCGCGCGCTGATCTTCACTCCCGGCAGGAACATCGAGAACGATCTGCGCAACGACATCCTGGCCCACGTGCTCAGCCTGCGCAGGGACGAGCTGCAGGAACACGGCGCCGGTGACCTGGTCAGTCGATCATCCAACGACATCACCCTGGTGCGAGCGCTGGTCGGCTACGGCACACTGCAGGTCTTCAACATCGCCATCGCTTTGGCCCTCGCCGGGCAGGCGATGCTCGATCTCAGCCCCCTGCTGACAGCGGCCTGCCTGGCGCCGGTGGCCCTGGCCACCCTGTTGTCCAGTGGCGCCATCCGGACCCTCTTCCCCCTCACCAGGGTCATGCAGCGCCAGCTGTCGACCATGTCGAACTGGGTCCTCGCCAGCTTGCAGGGCGTGGCCACGGTCCAAGCCTTCGGTGCCGAGGAGGCCTTCGGGGCGCGCCTCGATCGCCACAACACCAGCTACATGGGCACCGTGTTGAAGGTGGCCACGCTGGCAGCCCTGGTGCAGCCCGTGCTGGCCTTCGCGGCCGGGGTGGCGCTGTACCTGCTGCTCTGGCTCGGAGCCCACCAGGTCCACGAGGGCGCGGTCTCCGTAGGCGACCTGGTAGCGCTGTCGGCCTTCCTGCTCTTCCTGCTCCCCTACCTGCGCTCCCTGGGGTGGCTGGTGGCCATCGTCCAGCGCGGCCGCGCAAGCCTGGAGCGCATCTTCGAAATCCTGGACCTGGAGCCCGCCGCCCGCCCCGCTTCGGACGGGCCGCAGCCCGCGCCCGGCCCCATGGGCTTCCGCCTGCGTGGTCTGTACTACACCTGGCCCGGCGCCGACCAACCCGCGCTATCGGAGATCGAAGCACACATCCCCGCCGGCAGCATGGTGGGCGTCTTCGGCCGCACGGGAGCGGGGAAGTCCACCCTGCTGAGCCTGCTGGCCAGGCTCCACGATCCTCCCCGGGACACCGTGCGGCTCGAGGACAGCCGTGGCGCGACCTTCGACCTGCTCGATCTGCCGTTCTCCACCCTGCGCTCCCGGGCCACGGTGGTACCACAGGTGCCCTTCCTGTTCACCAGCAGCATCGCCGAGAACATCGCGATGGCTGGCCCACACGACCACCCCTCGGTGCAGGAGGCCGCGACCGCGGCCGCCCTGGGCTCGGATCTCGAGCGCCTACCCGATGGCCTCGCCACGGTGGTGGGCGAGCGCGGGGTGACCCTCTCAGGGGGCCAGCGGCAGCGCGTGGCCCTGGCCCGCGGCTTCGCGCGCGAGTTCGACCTGCTGCTGCTGGACGACGTGCTCAGCGCGGTGGATCACGACACCGAGCAGCGCCTGATCCACTCCATCCGCCAGCGAGCGTCCGGGAGTGAAGGGAGTCGCCCCACCGTGGTGGTGGTCTCCCACCGGCTCGGGGTGCTCAGCCACGCCGACCTCGTGCTCGTCTTGGACGAGGGTCGCCTCGTGGACCAAGGCACGCACCGCGAGTTGATCGCACGCCCAGGCCCCTATCGAGAGGCCTGGCTGGTCCAGCGAGAAGAGGGGGAAGCTCCGTGACCAGCTCCCCCCAGCAAGAGCCGGGGCCCGCGGAGGCCCGCAGCAGCCTGTTCCTCCTTGGCCGGCTGGTGCCCTGGGCGCGCCCAGACTTGCCGCTCTGGTCGGTTGCCGTGGCTGCAACGCCCCTGGCCGCGGCGCTCTCCCTGGCTCAACCCGCTCTCGTTCAGCGGGCGCTGGACAACCACGTCATCGCAGGCGAGCTGGACGGCCTGACCACAGTGCTGGGCCTCTACCTCGGGGCCGTCCTGGCCTGGATGGTCCTGGATGTGGGTAGCACCCTCGCGCTGGCCCACGCCGGGCAACGCACCATCCTGCGGCTGCGTGCTTCGGTGTTCCGCCACGTGCTCGACCTGCCCCAGAGCTTCCACGACCGTCACGCCACCGGTGGCCTCCTCACCCGCATCACTTCCGACGTGGAGGCACTGGCGGAGACCCTCACCTCACGGGTGGTCACCATCGGCATGGACGTGCTGGTCATGGTGGGCGCCCTGGTGGCGATGCTGCTGCTCGACGCACGGCTCACCCTGCTGCTCTTCCTGCTGGCTCCCCCCCTCCTGCTGGTCGTGGAGCTGTGTCGCCGCAAGCTGCGCCGCCTCTACCTCGAGGTCCGCGCGGCCCTGTCGGTCTCCAACGCCTACATGACCGAACGGATCGACGGCCTCGAGGTCATCCAGCTCTTCCAGGCCGAACAGGACAGCCTCGAACGCTTCGCGCAGCGCAACGAACGCTACCGCAAGGCCACGGTCACAGCCAACGTCTGGGACGCCCTGATGTTTGCTACCGTGGACGGGGCCAGCGCCATCTGCACAGCGGCCCTGCTCTGGTACGCAGCCAGCTCCATGGGCATGGACGTGAGCATCGGCCTGCTGGTCGCCTTCCTGCAGTACCTGGATCGGCTCTTCCAGCCACTCAGGGAGATCTCGGCCAAGGTGGCGGTCATCCAACGCGCGGCAGCCGCCATGGAGCGAGTGGTGGAGCTGCTGGACACTCCTGCGCGGCCGTGGGGCTCCGAGGCTCACCCCGCTCCACCTGCTGGGAGCATTCGCGTCCGCGACCTCCACTTCGCCTACACCGAGGACGGGCCCGAAATCCTCCGGGGGATCGACCTCACCGTGGAGCCCAGGGAAGTGGTGGCCCTGGTGGGCCCCACAGGCTGCGGAAAGACCACCCTCACGCGGCTGATCACCGGAGCCTACGGCGGCTACCGCGGCTCCATCCGGCTCGATGGGCTCGAGCTTTCCGACATCGACCGCACCGCCCTGCACGCCGCCGTTGTGCCCGTGCTCCAGGAAGTCCAGCTGTTCCCTGCCACCGCGGCGTTCAACATCGCGCTTGGCTGGCCTTCGGCAGCCAAGCGCGACGACGTTCGATCCGACGACGCCTCCAGCGCCGCGGCTCAACGTCCTCCGCCTCCTGGCGTTCCCAATCACGAAGCCATCGTCAGCGCCGCCACCCTCGCCCAGGCCCACCAGGTCATCCAGGCTCTCGACGGCGGCTACGAGCACGAGCTGGGGCCTCACGGCCAGGGCCTGTCCGTGGGCCAGGGCCAGCTGGTCGGATTCGCCAGGGCGCTGCTGCGCGAAGCGCCGGTGGTCGTCCTCGACGAAGCCACCGCCAGCATCGACAGCATCACCGAGGCCCTGGTCCAACAAGCCGTCTCCAAGCTGCTCGCGGAGCGCACGGTGCTGGTGGTGGCCCACCGCCTCTCCACCATCACCCAAGCCGACCGCATCGCCGTGATGGACGCGGGCAGGATCGTCGAGCTGGGCAGCCACGAGCAGCTGCTCGCGGCGGGTGGGGCCTACGCCGAGCTCTACGCGCGGGGCTTCGGAGCCGACCCGGACGACGAGGGCCGCACCGGCTCCACCCTGCAAGGCTGACCGTCGGTCCAGGGCGCGTCCGCCCAGCGGTCCAGGTGGGTGGTGTCCACCAGTCGCGCAGCACCCTCGGGCAGATCGGCAGCGTCGGGGCGCAGATCCGGATCGAGCTGCACTGTGGTGGTGACGCAGCCGTGAGCGGTGACCACGCGCACAGCCTCGCCCTCGGAGTACCCCAGATCCGGGTGAAGGCCGACGCCCCATGTTCCGCCGGTGGGGCGCTCCCAGGGGCCGCGCGCAGGATCGCGGCGCGCGTTGCCGAGCAGTCGCAGGGGCCAGGTGGGTGAGCCGCTCCACGGGTCGTGGGCCTCGAGGGCCCGCACCAGCGGCTCGGGCGCCAGCTCGAGCTGACCGTGGGCATGGTGGACGGCCCAGGTAGCGCGATCGACAGCGCCGAGGTCTCGACCCCGAGGCTGCTCGGCAGTGCGGGTGAGGCCGGGCCCCACAGCCTCGAGCAGACGCTGGGCATCCAGGCCCACAACCTGGGCTGCGGCGTCCAGCTCGGCCCGCTCTGCTCGCGAGTGGTCCAGCCCCCTCGCGCGGCCAGGTGCAGCAGGGTCCCCGGCCGCCAGGAGGCCTTCGACGATCTTCCAGCGCGGTCGGCAGTCCCCAGGCTGGACGACCAGAGCAGCGGTGCCCTGCAGCCAGTGGCGGTCACAGCGGTCGGCCCAACCCAGATCCGGCTCCTCGAAGGGATGCGTGGCCGGCAGCAGCCAGTGGGAGGCTCGAGCGGTGAGGTGCGCGAAGCGATCGATGCACACCAGGCGCTCGAGGCTGGAGGGCAGCTGCGGCACCAGCCCCGAACCGACGGGATCGGACTCGACGCAGATCAGCACCCGCAGCCCTCCGGAGAGGGCCCGGACCAGGCCCAGGTCGTTTCGCTCCGGGACCGTGGAGGCCGGAACGAAGGCTCCGGGATGGGCGTAGAGTCCACCCGGCTCGAGCAGGTTGCTGGTGAGCGCGTGGACCACCAGTATGGCCCAAGCCGTCAGCGTGCACCAGGGCGTGCCCAAGGCTTGGGGTGCGGGCAGGATGGCCGCGCTGGGGGCGCGAGAGAAGCGCATGGCTTCTGCCGTGATGTCCGCCACCTCGAGCCCGCAGAGCTCCGCGCACCGGGTCGGAGGCCAGGGCTCGAGGGCTCGCTCCAGGCGCTCGATGCCACGGGTGCGGAGCTCGACCTGCCTCCGGTCGTACCAGCCAGATCGGATCATGGCGGAGGCCATGCCCAGCAGCAGGTACAGCTCACTTCCAGGCCGGAGCCGCAGGTGATCGTGGGCGCGCTGTGCGAGCCCGGACCTGCGGGGATCCGCCACACTGAGGCGCAGCCTGCGGCGCTGGCTCGAGCCGAGCCGCCGGAGCACCGCCTGGCCCGCGTGGCCCTCGGACCATCCCTCGTCCAGCTGGTTGCCACCGATCAACAGCAGGTGGTGGGCCCTGGCGAGATCGGTACGCAAGGACACGGGACGCCCGACCACGAGGCGGGAGGCGTGCTCCAGGGGCGCCGTGGTGCGGGCCCGCTGTGTGAAGACCGGGAAGGGGCCGAGGCGTTCGCGGATCGTGGCCACGCTGCGCCACAGGCGCTGGCTGCGCTGGGCTGTCCCGCCCACGAGCAGGCCGACGCTGCCCCAACCGCCGGACCGGACCTCGGCCTGGACGGCCGCCCCGATGTCGTCGAGGGCCAGCTCCCAGCTGGAAGGTTGCAAGGCGCCGGTCCCATCGGAGCGGAGCACCTCGAGGACGCGGTCGGGCCGGTTGGCCTGGTGGGGGGCGTTGCGTCCGAAGTCGCAGTCGAAGCCGGCGGTCAGCGGGTGGCCCGGATCGCCCACGGTGCGCTCGAGGCGCCCCTCGGCGGTGGTGACCAAGACTCCGCACCGGGAGGGGCAGCCTCGACACCAGCTGGTCAGTTCGGCCATGGGGCCACCCTCACGCCAGGGGAAGCCTCACCCTATCGGGTCACACCCCGGCCATCACATGGCGCTCGCGTAGCCCTCGCAACCACCGAGCGAGGTCTCTCGGCTGGTTGAGGTTCCACAGCACCGAGGGATCGCGCACAGGCACCTCCCGAGCGGAGCGGAGCAGGCTCCGAAGGCCATGCTCCGGCACGGCCTCCCGCAGCTGCTCAACAGCATCCGGCCCCAAGAGCACGGGATGTCCCCGCCGCCCCTCGAAGCAGGGTACCGCGCTGCCCGGCGCATCGAGCAGCGCGTCCAGCACGGCCCGCGACGGAGCAGGCACATCCACCGGCAGCACGAGCAGCCTGCAGCGGCCGAGCTCACCCAGCGCGACACGGACGCTCTCGGCCTGTCCTCCCCGCCACCACTCGGGGATGAAGACGCGTCGTACCCGGGGATCCAGACCCTCCGCGACCAGGCCCGCACCCCATCCCAGGGTCACGATCACGGTCGAGACATCTCGAAACACGGCGTCGCACTGCAACTCCAGGAGACCGACACCGCCGACACGCACGGCCCCCTTGGGAAATCGCATCCTCCTGGACGCTCCCGCTGCGGGGATGACGGCTGCGAGCATCGGTTGACCTCTCTGTCAGGAGCCTATATTCCTTGCCTGCGCAGCCTCGCTTCCCCCGCGCAGAGAAGCAAACCCCCGGATTGCGATCAAGGGCCCACATGCCACGCGACAAGTCTTGGTTCTTCAAGCAAAACCCGTTCACCTCTGGCCTCCCCCTGGCCGAGCGCGACCGCTTGGAGCGCGTCTCCGAAGAGCGCGAGATGCGCAAGCGTGAGAGCCTGTGGCTGTCGGGTGATCCCGTCCGCCACATCTACCTGGTCCGCTCTGGCCTGCTCAAGACCAGCCGGGTGTCCGAGACCGGCCACGAGCTCACCCTGCATTTGTTCCAGCGCAACGACCTGCTCGGCGAGACCGCCCTGGTGCTGCTGGGCAGCGACAAACGCCACCACGAGACCGTGTGTGAGACCCTCGACGAGTCCACGGTCTACGCTGTCCCAGCGGATGCCTTCCTGCGCGCTCTCCAGATCCAGCCAGATCTGGCCATGATGGTCACTCGCCTGGTCGCCGACCGTCGGCGCGCCCTCGAGAAGCGCATCGACAGCCTGCTGTTCAAGACCGCCCACGCGCGCTTGGCATCCCTCTTCCTCGACCTGCAGAAGCGCTTTGGCGTGCGCGACGCCCGCGGCACCATCCTCAACCTCAAGCTCACCCACCGCGAGATGGCCAGCTTGATCGGGGCCTCCCGCGAGACCGTCAGCTTCGCCATCCTCGACCTGCGCAAGGACGAGCTGATCCTCACCGAGGACAAGCGCGTCGTCCTGCTCGATGAAGAGCGCCTCACCACGCTTGCCCGCAGCTGACAGCACCACCGGCCACCTTGCCTCGGCTCGCCCAACTCGCTGGTATCGGCCTCGCCGCCATTGGGATCGGCTGTGTGCACCTGCGCGGGGGAGCACCCGCGAGCCAGGAGCCAGAGGTGCTGCGCTATGACTTCGAGCTCGTCAGCATCGTCGAGACCACCCTCGAAGCCCCCCATGGATCTGAGCCCGTAGCCATCCACGCCCAGCCACAGCGCTCCGCGTGGAGCGGTCGCATCGAGCAGAGCGCCGAGCGCCGCTTCCGAGACGGCTCACAGGGAGACAGGGTGCGCTTCCTGGACGTGAGCCTGGAGAGAGGCGACGCTGCCCCGGTCCCCTCCTCGCTTTCGGGGCTCTTCGCAGAGCTCCGCAGCTTCGATGACCGACAGATCCTGGCCATCGGCAACCTCGACGAGCTGATCGGCCCCGACCGACACGCCGACCTCATGCTCGCGCTGTGGCCCGCCCTCTCGCCCAACACCCCCGAGCTCGAGCCCGGACAGCGCGCCCGGCACCGCAGCAACCTGCCCTTCATGCTCGCCTCGGGCATGGGTATGCCCATCAGCCTGGATCTGGAGTGGGAGCTGACAGGCGCCGTGCCCTGCGGCGATGCGGAGTGCTGGCAGCTGCGCTGCGAGGGTCCGGTGGGCGGCCGCGGCCTGGATCGCAACGACGCCTGGCACGCTCGCTACAGGCTCTCCGGCCAAGCCAGTGGGGAGCTGCTCCTCGGCCAGCTCGACAATGCCGTCGTCGATAGCCAGCTGACCCTCGAGCTCGAGATCGAGACGATCCTGTCGGATCCCGACACCCAGGTACCCCACGCCAGCATCCGGCAGAACCACGTCCAGCGTGCGGTGGTCCGCAGCGCCCAGGATTCCTCGTGATGTGGCCCGTGCTCCTGACGCTCCTGTCCTCGCCGGCCAGCGGCGACACCCTCGAGGACTACCAACCGCTGCCTGGCTACCTCACCGTGGAGCAGGTGGAGCCCGTGATCGAGCAGTCCCTCGCCAGCTTCTCGACCTGTGTCGCCGGCGCGCCCGGGGCGGAGCCCGCCTCGTTCTCCATCACCCTCGACGTCACCGCCGAGGGCCACGTCTCCCACGCCCAGGTCACTCGAGCGTCGGAAGAGCCCACCGCCACCCGCTGCATGCAACGGGTCGCGTGCGCCCTGCACTTCCCAGCCCACCACCAGCTCGAAGATCGCTGGACCTTCAGCATCGCAGGACGCAGCGGCAAGGCCTGGCTGCTCCCTTCCCTGGAGCACCGAAGCCCACCGCGGCTCCCCCTCTTCATCCACCTGCCTGAGCCCGATGATCCCGCACTGCTGGACAGCCTGGCCCAGGCGCTAGGGCCCGGAATCTACCCCATCGTGCCCCCCCCTCCCCTTCCCTCCTGTCCTCTCTCCCCCCCTCCGACAGCGTCGGAGCCACCCGCTGGAGCGCCCCAGCCCTGAACCGGGCCGTTCGAGGCCTCTGCATTCTCTGATAGAATGCGGCGCCCACCCCAGCAGGAACAGAGGCCTGATGGACTTCGCTGATCAGCTCGCTGCCGTGACCTCGAAGTGTCGATCGATCGTGTCGGCCGACCAGGCTGTCCGAATCGCCCCCGATCTGTACGTCGACGCCCCAGGCATCTGGGATCTCGGCGAAGACGGAGCCGCCGCTGGGTCCCGCTGGGCCTACCCCGTCGCGTGCACTTCCCAGCTCGCTCAGCCCGTCACCGACGTGGTCGCCAGAGCGCTCACAGACGCCCTCGACGACAAGGAGCGCGAGTCGTTCCAGGGCGCCAGCGCCGAGGCCTGGGCCGGGGACCCCTTGGCGTCCACCCTCGCGCGCCTCCTCGCCGAGGCCTCGTTGGTGTCCGCCGAAGCCACCGGCCTGCCGTTGCTCGAGGTCGCCCGTATCGCCGGTGGGCTGCTCGCCGCCAGGCCTCCCGCCGGCTCGGGCCGCGGCGCCGCTGCGGCAACGATCGAGCGAACCCTGCCGAGCCTCCAAGCGTGCGATCCCAGACGCCAGGGCGAGGTGCTCGGCCAGGTGGCCTGGTCCCTGTCCGCCCGCATGGGCGCGGCCTGGGGCCTCGCTTCCCAGGTGGTCCCAGGCATCCGCCCCACTCGCTTCTACCAGGCGGTGCTGCGCTCTCGCCTCTGCCTGGTGCTCCTCTCCGACGGAGCGTTCCCAGAGCCCGACCTCGTGATGGGCGCCCTGAACATCCCCGGGGAACCCCACCTGCTGTCACGGCTGCTCCAGGCCTGCGAAGCCGGGCTCACCGCCATCGAGACCCGCATCTCCGATGGCAAGGCCAAGCCCGCCGACCGCCGCTTCGTCTCCAGCTACCTGGCGCGCTGCTCGATACCCTCGAGCGTCGATCGCCGCAGCTGGCTGCTGGCTCACGATCCCGAAGTGGCAACCGCCTACCTGCTCGAGCTGTCCAACTTCTGCAGCGTCCGGGAGCTCGGCAAGCACGGCATCGACAAGAAACAGGCCAAACAGCTGCTCGATCCCGCCCTCGCCCAGGCGGTCGCCGCGAGCCTCGGCGATGTCCTGCGAGCACTGCAGCTGTGGGATCTGATCAGCGGCATGATCAGCCTGGTGCAGCGCTGTGAGGACATCCAGGTTCCAAGCTGGCAAAAGGGCTACTTCTCTCGCCTGGTCGTGCCGCGTGGTGACGTGGGCGACACTCGGGCCTACGTGGTGGCGGCTCGGCTGGGAGATGTCCAGGCCAAGACCTTCCAGGAAGCTCGCACGAGCGACGATTCCCTGATTCCAGTGGGATTGCAGGCCCGCCTCTCCGGCCTTCGGGACGAGCTGGTCGGCTTGGGGGCCGCGGTCTACGACGCGGGCGCCCACATCGTGTGCCTGTTGCCCAGCGCCAGCGCCGCCCTGGCCGTCGCGCGCAAGCTCAACGAGTCCGGGACTCCACCCTTCGGTCTGGAGTTCGGCGCCATTCGTCAGCCCACCTCCATCCCCAGGGGGCCCGCCCTTGGCATCGGCCTGGCCTTCGGGGCCGTCCACGGCGGCTTCGACGCTCGCGGTCACTCGATGCGGGGTCCCGCCATCGAACAGGCCTTGGGACTCACCGGCATCGGCGCGCCGCACGGCGCACTGGGCGATCCCCTCGGCATCCGCCACGTGGCGCTGGGCGCCTCCGGGCTCATGTCCAAGGGCGTGGTGGGTAGCTCGGAGTTCATCGAGCAGCTCCAGGAAGAAGCCAAGCGTCAGGGTCGTCGCTTCCAGCTCCCGGACGCCTCCCAGCCCGTCGCAGGTGTGCGCAAGCCCTTCATCGCGTACCCCATCGCCGGCGTGCGGGAGAGCCAGGATCGCACCGTCACCGTGCTGCTCAGCCTGGATGGAGACAACAAGGACGCGCCCGTCGAGATCA
>CAZHIK010000186.1:9895-11786 GCA_964532635.1 uncultured Enterobacterales bacterium | reverse complement strand
GGGCGGCATCGGTGCCAGGGGCGGCATCGGTGCCAGGGGCGGCATCGGTGCCAGGGGCGGCATCGGTGCCAGGAGCGGTAGCGTCGGGGGTAGCCTCGGTACCCGGGGCGGTGCCGTCGGGTGACCCACCAGCGGCTTCCTCGGCGGCCTTGCGGGCGGCCTCCTCTTCCTCGCGTTTGCGAGCCTCGTCGAGGAGTCGCTGCCGCTCCTCGCGTTCCTTGCGACGCTCTTCGGCGCGGCGCTTGCGCTCCTCGAGGCGCTTGGCCTTTTCCTTTTCTTCCTCGAAGCCCAGGATCCAGGCATCGGCCAGCTCACCATCGGCGCCGACCATCCCCTTGTACTCATCGAGGATCGCGACAGCCTGGTCGTAGTTCTTCTGGTGATCGCCGTAGAGGATGGCCAGGTTGAGGTAGGGCTCGGGGCTGCCAGGAGCCAGCTCGATGACCTTGCGGTATTCCTTCTCGGCTTCCTCGAACTTGCCCTGGCCCCGGTAGCCGATCCCCAGGTTCATGTGGATGGCTGGGTCCTTGGGCGCCACCACGACCGCCTGCTCCAACATCGGGACCATGGCGTCGTAGGCGCGGTTGTCGAGGTGGACCTCGCACAGGAACAGCATGGCGTCGAGCAGCTCGGGATCGAGCTCCAGCGCCTTCTCGTAGGCGTCACGGGCCGCGAAGGGGTGATCCTCGAGGTAGAGGATGCGCCCGAAGTAGGCGTGGAGGTGGGCGTTCTCTTTGGCGCCGTCGACGAAGTTGAAGGCGCGGTTGATGATGAACTTGCCCAGCTCGAGCTTGCCCTGCTGGATGTAGATGAGCGCCAGGTTGGCGTAGATTGCCTGGGCGTTTGCGTTGACCGCCAAGGCCTTCTTGGCCTCGGCCTCCGCGCGTTCGAGCTGGCCCTGGCGCACCATCATGCCGATGCTGGCCACGTGGAGATCGACGTTCTCGGGGGCGGCCCGCATGCCCTGACCGTAGACCTGCTCGGCGTAGTTGTAGTCACCGTTGGCTTCGGCCAGCCCGCCCAGCCGCAGCCAGGCCTCGGCCAGCTCGGGATCGAGCTGGGTGGCCCGGCGATAGGCTTGTTCGGCCAGCGCCTTGTTGCCCAGCTGCTCGTTGGCCAAGCCCATGTTGTAGGCCAACGTGGCGGACTCGGGCAGATCGGCCTCGAGCTCCTCGAGCAGCGACAGGGCGCGGCGGGAGTCCTCGAATTCGCCGGTGGTGAGCAGTGCCGTGGCCTCGGTGGCCTTCTGACGCCGGGCGATGGCCTTCTGCTCCTCGGTCATCACGACCGGCTCGGCCGTGGCGGTGCCGTCGGCTCCTGCGGAGCCGGTGGCGTCGGCGCCGGTGGTGGTCTGGCCGGAGGAGGCAGAGCCCGTGGCGTCGGAGCCAGCGGCGTCGGGAGGGGTCTTGTTGAAGCAGGCGGTGAGCCCCAGCAAGGCGAGCAGGACGGTGACGCGCATCACTCACCTCCTTCCGGAGCGGCCGGCTCGGGGGCGGGCTGCTCCGCTGGTGGCGTCGCTGCCTCGGTACCGGGCTGCTCGGGCGTACTGGACTCGGGGGTTCCGGCGTCGGGAGTCTCGGGCTGCTCGGGCTGCTCGGGCTCGGGACCACCCACGTCGATGTCCAGTGGTCCTGTACGCAGCTCCACGTGAGGATCGCTGGTGAAGCTGGCCTCGACCTTCTCGGCCGGGAACTCCTTGGGGTACTTGGAGTTGAGCAGCTCGAGGGTCTTGGATTGCCACTCGGACCAGGCGCCGGCCTTGGAGGCAGCGGCGAGGAGATCCTCGGCCATCTTCCTGGCGGCGTCCTCGTACTGGATCCGGTACGGATCGAGCGCCGACTGGTACATGATGATCATCTCTTCGGTGAAGCCCTTGGGAGGGGGCGCATCG
>CAZHIK010000186.1:0-9885 GCA_964532635.1 uncultured Enterobacterales bacterium | reverse complement strand
GAAGAACATCTGCGCGTAGGCGAAGGTGGCCGCAGCCTGGATGTAGAAGGTGGCCGAGTTGTAGGCGAAGTCCTGATACTTGGCGCGGAAGTCCTTGCAGGCCGAGCCCAGAGCCCGCAGCTCGGCGGGCTTGCCGTCGGGCGGGATGGGAGCGGCGGGATCGGAGCTGAGCAGCAGGATGGCGTCGTGCTCTTCGTCGCCGGTGAAGTTCACGTCGATGAAGGCCTCGTACTGCTCCCACAGCGTGGGGAAGGTGCCCTCGGCAGCGGCCTTGCGGCCCGCTGCGGGGATGGTCTCGCCTTCGTCGACGAAACTGACGAACATCTCCTCGAGCTTGACCCACTCACGCTCGACCTGACGCTTCTGGCCTTGACCCTCGAGGATCTTGATGATGCGGTACTGGGCGGTCAGCGAGTGGTTGACGTCCTCGCCCGGGTACTTCTGCAGGTAGCGCTTGTAGAAGGCCAAGGCCTCGCGCTCACCCACCTGCTCCCACTCGTTGCCGGCGAGGTAGTAGGCTCGTTCGGCGTCCTCGTTGTCGGGCCAGCGGGTGGCGTAGGCCTGCAACCCCTCGGCGGCCGCGCGATGCTCGCCCATGCCGATGCGCAGGAACGCGGCGTTGTAGATCGCCGCCTGGGCGTTGTCGGATTCGGGGAAGTTGGCGACCAGGTTGTCGTAGTAGCGGACCGCGGTTTCGAGCTCGAGGATCTGGGCGTAGTTACCGGCGATGCGGAAATACAGACCCTCGGAGCGGTCGTCGGCGGGAAAGACGTTGATGAACTGCTCGAACAGCCCGATGGCCTGATCGACCTGACCGTTCTTCTCGAGGTTGTTGGCCGCGTTGAAGTGCGCGTCGGCCCCGTACTGGGACTCCGGGAAGCGCTCGAGGAACTCGAGGAACATGGAGGCCGCACCGGCGAAGTCATCCGCGTCGGCCTTGTCCTGCGCCAGCTTGAAGAACAAGCCTTCGCCGAGGACGATGAGGTCTTCGTCGAGCTCTTCACCGAACCGGATCTTGCCTTCCTCGATGGCGTCGAAGGCCGCCTGCTTGTTGCCTTCGTCCTGGTAGGTGCGGATGATCAAGGCATGGGCGAACTCGGCCTCGTCCACGCCCACGAAGCCGTCCACGACTTCCTGGAGCCGCTGGCGGGCTTCCTCGTAGTGGCCGAACTCGAAGTAGATCTGGCCGGGAAGGTAGGTGAGGGCCGCCAGGTTGTCGATGCGGGCGTTCTTGTAGGCCTGATCGACGAACACGGTGTTCGCGATCTCATCGGCGACCTCGATGAACCTGGTGTGGTCGTCGGTGAGCATGTAGACCTGGACCTCGCCCCCGAACTCGGAGGTGTCCACGCGCTCGACGATGGCGTTGTCCGGGCGGGCCTCGACCTTGCCGTACTTGTCGACCAGGATCTGTCGCCGGGTCTGCATGAGGCGGAACAGGGCGCCGTCTCCAAAGTCGTGGGCGTCGGTCTTGAGAAGCTGCAGGAACTCCTTCTCGGCTTCGTCGAAGCGCTTGGCCTGGAACAGGGCGTCGGCGAGATACCACTCCATCTGGTAGTAGTCATCGGCGAAGGGGAAGCGCAGCAGGTACTCGCGGTACTTGTCGGCGGCCTTGGAGAACATGGCTGGATCGCCGGTCTCCTGGGCCTCGAGGTGGAGGTCCTTCGCCACATTGGCGGTCGACTTCTCGGTGTAGCCGCGGGCCACGGCCAGAGCGTCGGGGTTGGCGCGGTTGGCGGACCACCACTCGGTGGAGTCGTTGTAGCGATCGACCAGGACCCGCTCGGCGTCGGCCGAGGCAACCGGGTCGGGCGTGGGCAGCGACATCCAGAGCTGGGCGACCTTGAACTGGTACTCCGGGTTCTCCGGATTGAGGGGCCAGCGGGTCTGGAGGTACTCGTAGGACTCGATGGCCTCCATGTAGCGGGCCTGCTGAGTGAGCACATTGGCCAACTGGATGTAGATGTCTTCTTCGTAGTCGCGCTCGCCCACGCTCTCGAAGAAGCTCTCGGCCACCGAGATCGGCGAGACCTTTCCTTCCGCCTCGCGAGACTTGAGGTCGGACATGTCGGCGAAGGAGATGGCCGCGTACTGAATGGCTTCCGGCTTCATGGACGACTGCTCGCCGGTCGCGAGCATCAGCCGATCGGAGTAGTCGAGCAGCTCGACGAACAGCCCCATGGCCACGTAGTACTCGTCGAAGCGCTCGGCGCTGGCCAGGCGGTAGTGGGACCACGCGAGCTTGTACAAGCCCTTGTCGTAGAAGCGGGCTTCCTCGCCGCCGTCCACGATCCGCTGGTAGTGGATGATGGCTTCTTCGAGATCGTTGGCGTCGTTGAAGTAGTACTCACCCAGGCGCATCGAGGCGTCGTTGAGGAAGTCGGACGCCGGATAGTCCTCGACGATGGCCTGCATGGACTCGAGGCCGCGCTCGATGTTGCGGTCGGCCGCGTTCTCTTCCGTGTAGCAGTAGCCCCGCATGTAGTAGACGCCGTCGATGCTGTCGTAGGCGGGGTAGTGTTCGACGATGCCGTTGTAGAGGGCCAGCGCCTTGCTGTAGTCCTTCTTGGCGGGCTCGGGCGGCTCGGGGAGCTCGGCACCTTCGGGCAGGTTGGCCATCACCTCGCTGAACTCGGCCAGGCGATCGTTGAAGTTGGCGTCGGCCACGAGGAACTCGTTCTCGGCGTCCTCGTAGTACAGCTCTGCCAGCCGGAACATGACGTGGGGCGAGGCATCGGAGCGCGGGTACTTCTGGAGGAAGTCTTCGAAGCGCGCCTTGGCCAGGGTGCGGAGGGCTTCCTCGTCGTCGCGCAGGCCGGCGATGATGCGGCCGTAGCCGTCGACGATCTGACGTCGCTTCTGATCCTCGATCAGCTGGACGTACTTGCGAGCGTCATCCTTGAACTCGCCCATACGGGCCACGTAGCGTTCGTGGACCGCGTCGAACTCGGCGACGTGCTCGGGGATGGGGCCGGTGAGACGCTCGACCTGGATCTGCGGCTCTTCGAGCGCATCCGAGGTGTTGGCGTCCTGGGCCTGGGCGACTCCCGCTACGGAGAGCAGGAGCAGCAGCGTGGAGGGGGAGAAGCGGACCACGTCAGTCCTCCAGCTTGGCATGGATGGCATCGAAGCGCTTGTCCAGCTCCTTCATCAGCTCGACCCGCTCCTCGTTCAGCTCCTCGATCCGGTCGCTGACCTCGACCTTGCGGAGCCAGTAGACATCCACGATGCCCATGTCGGCCTTCATGACCGAGTCGTTGAAGAAGTCGGTGAGGTCGGCGAAGCCGGCTCGGGTGGCGTCCACTCCGAGCTCGCTGGTCTCGTTCCAGACCTGGGTGATGCCGGCCTCGAGCCGAGCGAGGCCGTTGGCCTCACGGATGAACTCCTGCTCGAGGCGAACGATCTCTTCCTGCTCGACGCGGGTGAGGAGGTTGGCGATGTCGTCGATGCGCGATGACACGTTGTCGATGTCGCCCCAGACGTGGTCCACCCGGCTGAACAGGTCGTAGGCGCCAGGGGTGGTGACCTTGGCGCGGTACTGCCCGAGCTGGCGGCGGACATCCTCGAAGTCGTCCTTGGTGGACTCGTCCAGGCCCGCCACGTCGGCGTCGGAGGGCTCGGATGCGATGCCCACGATGCGCCGCAGGGTGGACTCGGTCTAGAGTGGACGCAGCTGCGCGATGGCGTCGCGGAGCTGGTTCTGGACCTTGTCGAGCTCCTCGTGCAGGGTGCGCACGTCGGCCGGTTCGACCCGGTGCTGGCCGCTGTCGAGGTACTCCACGGTGGCCTCTGCCTCGGTGAGCAGCTCGCGCGCGACCTGCTCGACCAGGAAGGCCTGGGACTGGACAGCGCGGACCTGGTCGGCCTGGACCTGCTGGCGCTCGGAGTCGGCCAGATCCTCGCGCTGGTCCTCGGAGGCCACGTCGGTGACCAGCATACGCTCCTGTTGGATCGCCCGGACGTGGGTCTGGGTGGAGCCGGTCGTGTTGGCCAGGAGGTAGTCTTCTTCGAGGGCGAGCAGATCGCTCATCAGGACGGTCTGGTCCACCCGCATCCACTTGAGGGTCTCGTAGGCGTTCTGGAACGCTCCCAGCGAGCTGATTCCTGCAGCGAAGGCCGCGTCGAGCTCCTCGGCGATCTCGGCGCTCTCTCCGAGTTCGCGGCGCTGGACATCCAGCTCACGCCGCATCTCGACGATGGAGCCGAGATCCTCGCGGTTGTAGAGCATCTCGGCCGCGAAGGGCGGCAGGCCCTCACGGTCGAGCCGGGCGAGGGCATCCTCTTCGGCCAGGCGCTCGAAGAACAGCCGGGGCTGCTCACGGGAAACCGCCACCGCCGCGACGAGATCGCGGATGGGGCTGTACTCGGTGACCACGCGCTCGTAGGCAGCGTTGGCGTTCTCGTAGCGCTCCTGCTTCATGTGCAGGTGGCCACGGACGACCTTGAGCTGCGCCGCGTAGCGGTGCTCGGGGAAGGCGAGCAGGAAGATCTCCACCGCCCGGATGGCTTCCTCGTAGGCCGAGAGCTGATCGTCACGCACGGACGAGGTCTCGCCCTGCTTGATGAAGGTCCACACCAGCTCGTAGAGCTGATCGGCAAAGTAGCGCGAGTCGCGGCCCACCTCGAGGTAGGCGTCGGTGGCCTCGGAGTAGTTGCCCAGCTCGTATTGCACGCGGCCGTAGGCCAGGTTGGCCAGGTCGACGACCTCGCGGACCTCGGCGTTGGTGACCGGCGACTCGGTGACGGCCCGAAACTCCTTGGCGGCGTCCTCGAGGTTCTCCTGCAACACCAGGATGGTGCCCACGAAGTAGTGGGCCTGGGGCTGGAACTCGCTGCCCTCGCAGCACTCGAGGAACAAGGACTTGGCCCGAGCCCAGTCGCCCTGGCGGTACAGGGACTTGGCCACGGTGTAGTTGATCAGTGAGTTGGCGGTGACCCGGCGGGTGGCGATGTACTTGTTGTAGAGGTCGTAGAAGGCCTCGGAGTTGCCGGTGATGCCGTAGAGCTCGAGCAGCCGGCGCACCGCACCGGCGAAGAACGCGTGCTCTTCACCTTGATCCACGATGTGCTGGTAGGCCTCGCGAGCGGTCGCGTAGTTGCCCAGCTCGAAGAGGGTCTCGCCCAGGTACCACTCGGCGTCGGTGCGGACGGTGTTCGAGGTGATGGCGCCGGAACGGATGAGGACGTCGAACTCGAGGGCCGCGCGCTCGGTGTCGCCCATGAGGGCCGAGAACACAGCGTCCTCGTAGCGCTTCTGGGCTTCTTGGGAGGAGAGGAAGCCGGAGCGGTCGCTGGCGACCGCGGCGATGCGCCCGAGAGACTCGCGCTGCTCGGCCTGCCGGGCTTCGATGTCGGCCAGGCGAGCGTCGATGTCCTGATCGTCGGCAGCCGCGGACCCCGAGAGGAAACCGGCGGCAGCGAAGAGGGCGCCGAGCCGAATGAACGAAGGCGCCAGGCGAAGAGGGGAGGCCATCGGCGCCTCACATACCAGAGGGACCGACCCGCGTGCAGCTCAGGTCGTACTCGACCCAGGGACGCTCGACGAAGGAGCGACCGATACCCTTGCGCTCCTTGACACGGACCCAGACCTCGCAGGACTTGCCATCCTCGGCGGTGAAGGCGTAGCTGGATTGAACATTGAAGGTGTACTGATCCACATAGGAGAAGACACCGAAGCCGTTTCCACGCAGCACCATCGACACCGCGATGGTGTGGTTTCCAGCCGGAATGGGACCGTCGTGAAGCTTGAACTCCGACTTTCCGCTGAGGGACTCGTCGAGCACGGTCTTCGAGTAGATGCTCTGGCCGTCGAGGTAGTAGGCCACCGACTGGATCGTGAAGGCCGGCCCGAGCTCGTTCTTGTGCCACAGCACGGCGCGAGCGCCGGAGGTGGAGCCCTGGATCACGATTTCCTTGAGCAACTGGAGCGTGGCCTTGGCCCGGAACACCTGCTCCTTGAGACCGTTGACCTCTTCTTCAGCGCTGAGGAGGCGGCGATTGAAGTCGGGGGATTCGGCGCCGATCTGGGTTTCGACCGGCTCCTCGGCAACCTGTGCGGCAGCTGGTGCTGCACCGTCGCCATCGGGTGCGACTTCTTCCGACTGCGCAAAGGCCGTACTGGTCCAGGTGAAGATGACCAGGACCAGCAAGAGGCTCCGCAAGATGCGTTCCATACCGGGTTCTCCTGCCTGCTGTGCCGACTGCGGACTCCGCAGCCGCCGGCTCTCGAGACATACCCCACCTATACGGGCGGCCGCGAGTTGGGGTCCCATCCTATACCGTTCCGTGACGAGGGCTGTCAACGAAAGGGAAAAAAGGGTTTGCAGCGACGTGCTGGGCCGCTGGGGCCCGTCCGAACGGGCTCCTGGCAGCGCGCGAGAGCCCGCGGGGAAGGGTGTCACTCACCCGTGTCCTCCCCACCATCTTCGTCCAGCGAAGCCAGGTCCAGGTCCTCCCCGAACTCGAGCAACGCCTCGACGAAGCGATCGTGCAGCTGGCGAGCTCGTGAGAGCGGCCCCCGGATCTCGTTGACCAGGAAGGCAAAGGCAAAGACGTCGCCGTTGGCGGCATCCACGTAGCCGGTGAGGCAGTGCACGCCGTTGAGCGATCCCGTCTTGCCCCGCACACGTCCCACCTGCTCGTCATCGCGGAAGCGGGAGCGCAGGGTGCCGTCGAGGCCTCCGATGGCCAATGCCGAGCGGAACTCGGGCCCTACCTGACGGTCGTCGTGCATGTCCGCCATGACCGCGGTGAGCAGCTCGGGCCGGAAGCCGCCCTCTCGCGTGAGACCGGAGCCGTTCACCAAGGTGGCGTCGTCCAGCTCGAGGCCCAGCTCCTCGAGGTAGCTCCGCATCACCTGGACGCCCTTCTCGGTGGTGCCCGGAGCACCGTGCACCTCGGCCCCCATGGCCTTGAGCACCATCTCGGCCATGAAGTTGTTGCTGTGTTTGTCCACTGTCTGGAGGATGACGCCCAGCGACGGGGAGCGCTGCCGGACGAGCAGGACCGCGTCGTCGGGGGTGGTGCCGTCGACGAAGTGCCCCGAGACCTCGATCCCGTGGGCCTTGCACAGCTCTGCGAATGCGCCGGTGAAGTACGCGGTGGGATCGCCGATGGAACGATAGTACCGCTTGGTGTCGCTCTCGGCGGGCACGACTCCGGTGAGGGTGAAGCGCGTCTTCACGCCTTCGATCTCACGATCGAGCTTGAGCCACCGGCGCCCGTGTGCCACCCCGGTGGTCGCCTCGTTCTCGAGCTCGATGATCCCCGAGGGTGTCTCGAGCTCCACGCGCGCAGGCCCTCCGACTTCCTCTCCAGGCCCCACATAGAGCGCGACCGTGTTGTAGTTGAGGGAGAGGGCGCCGAGGGGCGGGTAGTAGGCGGGACCGTTGGCCTTGTCCAGCGCCTTGTGCCAGCCCGGAACACCGGGATTCGTGTCGAAGAGATCGTCGTCGAAGACCACGTTGCCCGTGACCTTTCGCACACCCTCGAGCTTCAGCTCCTGGACCAGCTTCCAGAGGCGCTCGAGCACCAGGGTGGGATCGCCCCCCCCGCGCACGTAGAGATCACCGTCGAGGGTGCCATCACCAGCGATGTCGCCGGTGTAGAGCAGATCCGTCTCGAAGGTGTAGGCCGGGCCGAGGGTACGCAGGGCCGCAGCGGTGGTGATGACCTTCATGGTGGAGGCCGGCAGCAGCGCCTGATCGGCCCCGCGTGCGTAGACCTCTTCCCCAGTACGCACGTTCACCACGTGGACCGCCGCGGGCGAGCGACGCAGCAGGGCGTCGTTCATCAACGGATCGAGCACCTCGGCAAGGGGCGAAGGCTCGGGCTCCGCCAGCTCCACGGCAGCACCGCTCGTGGCCTCGGGCTCCGCCGACAGAGGACCAGCGAGGCCAAGCGTGAGCGCCAGGGCCAGGGAGATCCTCACCAGAGAGCGACTGAGAGCTGCGGTACGGGGCATAGCGGACGGGGCGTGGGGCGAGCGGGAGGGGACGGAAGACATCATAGACTCGAACACCACAGGACGCGAAAGCTGTCACAACAGTCGAAAATGATATTGGCAGCACGAGTATGCCACCCTACTTCCAGCAGGGCCGAGGCATTACTCTTGCCATGGCAAGAGTTTACACTATCTTCCACTCGAAGGTAAGGGACCACGGCCGCGGCCGGCTCCGATTGCTTCCGACCCCAGCCCGTGTCAAGGGTTCCCTTCGGAGGTAGCAAGATGCGCTCTCGACTCGGCCTGGCCGGTGGACTCTCCCTGCTCGTGGCGGCCTGCGCCAGCATCGCCGCCGACGCGGCCGATCCCGATCCTTCCCGCATCACCACCCCCGGCATCGGGCTGGCCACGGACGATGCCACCTCCAGCATCGCCACCAACCCCGCCCTGTTCGCCTTCGATCCCGATCCCGGTGCCGCCCTGCGCTACCAGCAGCGCATCGACGATCCCCTCAGCTCCTTCCAGCTGGGCACCTCGGCCGGTGGCCTCGGTCTCGGCCTGTACTACCGCAGCGCCGGCAGCTCGAGCTCACTGTGGGGCCTCCGCAGCAGCCTCGGCCTGCACCTGGGTGAGGACCTCACCCTGGGCTCCAGCTTCTGCTGGTACCTGCCCCAGGGGGCCGACAACTTCACAGCCTGGGACCTCGGCCTCGGCTACCGCCCCTTGTCCTGGCTGGGCTTCGGCGCAGTGGCCCGCAACATCGGCAGCCCGGGCGTGGCCTGGGGCGTGGTGGGCGACTACGGGGTGGGCTTGGCCCTGCGTCCCTTCGGCGATCGCGTGGTGATGGGGATGGATCAGTACTTCGCCGATCCGGATGCCCTGGAGGGCACCGAGCTCGAGCTGCCCCGCTACACCACCCAGCTGAGCCTGCGTGTGTCGCCCATCGAGGGCCTGACCCTACGCGCCTACGGCAACCAACACCTCGAGCTGGGCGCCGGGGTCCAGCTCGCCTTCGGAGGCACCGCGGTGGGCGCCTACGGCGCGGGCCTGACCGACAGCGACGTCGCGTTCATCGGCGCGGTTGAGCGCTCCGATCCCGACGAACGCCTGGTGGGGCTGTTCGACCGGGTACCCCTGCTGCGCGTCCACACCGACTACCCCTACGAGCCCCGGGCCTCCCTGTTCAGCCCCCCCCAGGAGAGCTACCTCCACCTGCTGCGCCGGCTGCGGGAAGCCGCCAGGGATCGCAGCGTACGGGGTGTGGTGATCCACCTCGATCGCTCTCCCTTCAGCTGGGGACAGATCGAGGAACTTCGGGGCCTGGTCACCGACCTGCGCGAGGCCGGCCGCCCCGTGGTGGTCTATCTGGACGAAGCCGCTGGCAACCGCGACTACTACCTGGCTTCGGCCGCCGACCACATCCTCCTCCACCCGGCCGCCGAGCTGGATCTCACGGGCCTGTCGGCCGAGACGCTCTACTTCAGGGGCACCCTGGACCTGCTGGGGGTGGAGCCGGAGTTCCACCGCCGCTCCGAGTACAAGTCCGGCCCCGAGCCCTACACCCGCCACGAGCCCTCCGATCCCGCCTCCGAGCAGATGAACGTCCTGCTCGACGACCTCTACGACCACCTCGTCACAGCCGTGGCCGAAGGTCGCGACAAGAGCCCGGACGATGTCCGGGCGCTGATCGACGAGGGGCCCTTCACCGCCCCCGAGGCCGAGGAGCACGGGCTGGTGGACGGCCTGGTCTACCCGGATGAGCTGGAGCACGATCTCGAGGAGCCCTTCGGCGCGACCTACCTGCTCGACGACGAGTTCCTGGAGCACCTGCAGCGCAGCGGCTGGCACGCACCGCGCCGCATCGCCGTGGTCCTGGTCACCGGCGCTATCACCTCGGGTGAGTCCCAGCCCCCATCCATCCTGGGCGGCGGCAACGCCGGCGC
>CAZHIK010000185.1:0-11818 GCA_964532635.1 uncultured Enterobacterales bacterium | reverse complement strand
AGCATCGCATCCCTGGGTCTTGAGCATCGACGCCGACGAGCGGGTGAGTCCGGACCTGGCCCGCTCGATCCAGCAGGCTCTGGACAGCGAGCCTTCGGTGCTCGGCTTCGAGCTGGCCCGTCGCAATCACTACCTGGGGAAGCCCCTGCGGGCTGGGGGCTGGTACCCCGATCGGCGCCTGCGCCTCGCCTGGCGTGTTCGGGCCCGCTGGGTGGGGGTCGACCCCCACGACCGCCTCGAGGTGGACGGGCCTGTGGGTCGGCTCGAGGGCGACCTGGATCACCACCCGTACCGGGACCTCGGAGAGCACTACGCCACCATCGACCGCTACACCCAGCGCTTCGTGGAGGTCACCGATGACCGCGCCCGGTGGTGGGACCTGGCCTTCCGCCCCCCGTGGCGCTTCCTGCGCGGCTACCTGATCCAGGCGGGCTTCGTGGATGGTCGCGCCGGCCTGTGGGTTGCATGGATGGGTGCGCGCTACACCGCCACCAAGTGGAGCCGCCTGTGGCGGGCGCAGCGCCGCGATGGATCGAAGCGAGGTCGCGATGGATCGTAGCGAGGTTTGCAGCCCGTCCTTCTGGTGGGAGTCGGCGAAGTCGGCCTTCGAGCGGCCGGAAGCGGCCTTGGGTGCCGGCTCGCCCACGGGCCTGGGGGTGCTGGCCCGATCCTTGCTCTCTGCGGGGCACGAGGTGCGCGTGGATCCAGATCCCGGAGGCCCGGCATGAAGCGCTGGCTGCTCAGACTCTCCCTGACCGCCCTGGCCCTGTTCCTCTTCGGCCTGGTGGCTGCGGCGTGGTTCTACCGCCAGCACGTGGTGGTCGACCCAGGCGAGCACATCTCCAGGGAGAACATCCTGGCGGTGATCTCCGAGGAGAGCCCGGTCTACTACAGCGACGGCGACACCCGCATCGGCGTGTTCTTCGCGCAGGAGCATCGGGAGTACGTGCCCTACGACACCATCCCCGAGGCCTGCGTCCAGGCCATCGTGGCATCGGAGGACAAGCGCTACTTCGATCACTACGGCGTCGACCCCATGGGCATCACCCGCGCCATGGTCCGCAACCTCCAGGCCGGTGGGGTGGTGGCCGGGGGCTCCACGCTCACGCAGCAGACGGCCAAGAATCTCTACTACCGGCCTGATCGTTCGGTGCGCAGCAAGCTGGTGGAGTTGGCCAACGCGCTGCGCTTGGAGCACCACTACTCCAAGGAAGAGATCCTCGAGTTCTACTTCAACCAGTTCCACGTCAGCGGCAACGGGCGTGGCCTGGGGATCGCCTCGCGCTACTTCTTCGACCGCGACGTCTCCCAGCTCGGCCTGCAGGAGTGCGCGTTCCTGGCGGGCATGGTGAAGGCGCCGGCCCGCTACAACCCCTTCGCGGGCTCCTCCGAGGAGAAGCGTGCGGCGGCGCGGGAGGCCTCACAGGTGCGCACAGCCTACGTGCTCGGGCGCATGGTCGAGACCGGAGCCATCACCCAGCAGCGCCATGACGAGCTGGTGGATCGCCCCATCCCCTTCGAGCGAGGCACCTTCCGCTACGAGCGATCGGTGCTGCTGGACGCGGTCCAGACGGCGCTGGCCCAGGAGCCCTTCCCGGAGGTGTTCGACAAGGCGGGCATCGACAACCCGTCCTCTGCCGGCCTCCAGATCGTCACCACCATCGACTGGGACGCTCAGCGGGCCGCGGTCTACGGCCTGTGGCACCACCTCAGCGAGCTGGGCCCCTACATGGACGGCGCTGGAGTCGAGGCCTTCCGGCTGCCCGCAGACATGGCGCCCACAGGCCCCCTCTCGGAGCGACCTGCGGTCCGGAGCTTCATGCCAGCGAGCGTGCAGGGAAGCGATGGCGAGGGGGCCGACCGAGCGCTGCGACTCGATCTCGGGGGCACACCACTCGAGCGCGGTGGCGTCGCTGCCGAGGGGCGGGTGGTCTGCGCCGTCGATCGCGGCGGCCTCGAGCGGGCGGCCGCGGTGGTCCGCCGTTCCAAGGACTCGAACCACCGACGCAGCGCCCGGAATCAGGACGTGGAGGCCTTGCTCGAGGCCCTGCCCGTGGGCACGGTGGTGCGGGCCTCGGTGCGCGCCGACGGTGACGATGGGCTGATCTGCGATCTCGAAGCCTCCACCGAGCTGCAGGGCGGGGTGGTGCTGCTGCGCCAGGGCCGCATCGAGGCGATGGTGGGCGGCAACGACAACCGCAACTTCAACCGCGCCACCCAGGCCCAGCGGCAGCTGGGCTCCACCTGGAAGCCGCTGGTCTACCACGCGGCCATGCAGCTGGGCTGGGAGCCCGACGACATCCTCGACAACCGGCGCAACGTCTTCCCCTTCGAGGGCACCTGGTACTACCCGCGCCCCGATCACGACCCCGAGCCTGCGGTCACCCTCAGCTGGGCTGGCACACGCAGCGAGAACCTGGCCAGCATCTGGCTGCTCTACCACCTCATCGATCGCCTCAATCCCGAGCAGGTCCGCCGCCTGGCGGAGCTGACGGGCCTGGCCCAGCAGGATGGCGAGGAGCGGCTGGACTACATCGCGCGAATCCGCGACCAGTACGGGATCATCGCCCTCGAGAGCCGCGTCCCGGAGGCCTTGTTCGACGAAGCGCGGGACGTGGCCCTGGGCGACTTGGCCTTCAGCGGCCACCCGGAGGATGCCTTCGAGCTGCGCACGCTGCACTTCGGCCGCGGCTTCGAGACCGAGCGCAAGAGGGTGATCCGCAACTCCGGCGGCGCCGAGCGCAAGGCGAGGCTGCAGGCCCTGGACCGTAACTTCCTGCGCCTCGAGGCCCATAGCCACGTCTGCACCCAGCAGCTCGAGCGCCTGGGCACCCCCATCGATCTGGCCCTGAACGACTACGAGCTCCAGGGCATGCTCCCCCAGGACGTGGCGCTGCTCCACCTGCGGGTTCGCGACCGCGCAGTGCTCTGCATCGCTGAGCCCCAGGGTGAGGTCTTTCCCCTGGCGGAGGTCATCGACGATCCCGAGCGCCTCGAGGCCTGGCTCGACCAGGCCGCGCTGGACGGTCCCGGAGACCTGCTGGTGGACGACGTGCTCCACCTGTCCACCATCGAGTCCCTCAGGGCGGCCCTGGACGCGGAGATGGACGAGCGCGGTGATCGGGATCCCTGGGATCCCGAGCTGCTGTACCGCCACACCGACTTCGAGCGCATGGTGGCCATGCGCTACCTGGCGCTGCTGGCCCGCTCCATGGGCGTGAAGGCCGAGCTCCCGCCGGTGCTGTCCATGCCTCTGGGGGCCACCGAGCTTTCGCTGGTGGAGGCCGCCGGGCTGTACCAGGGCTTCCTCGAGGGCTCCACCTGGCGCTTCCCGGGCAAGGTCTTCACCGAGAGCACGGTCCCGGGGCTCCGGGCCAGTGAGAAGCTGGCGGCCGGCCCCGACGCCACCTTGCTGATCAAGGAGATCCGGGACCGCGACGGCGCGGTCATCTACCGAGCCGAAGCCGACCGGATCGAGGTGGTCGACGAGGTGCCGGGCTTGTTGGTGGCCGACGTGCTGGCCAACGTGGTGCAGTGGGGCACCGGACGGCGCGCCAAGGGTGCGGTGACGGTGCAGGGCCGCAGCTGGCCGCTGCTCGGCAAGACCGGCACCACCAACGAGTACCGCAACGCGGCCTTCCTGGGCATCGTGCCCGTGGCCGGTGAGGACGGTCTGGACCCTTCCAGCAGCTACACCCTGGCCGCCTATGTCGGCTACGACGACAACCGTCCCATGAGGCGCGGTACGCTGCGGGTCTCCGGCGCCAGCGGAGCGCTGCCTGCCTGGATCGGGACGGCCCGCGGCCTGGCGGATGCTGGCCAGCTCGACGCGGGGCGCGAGCTGCCCGAGGAGCTGAGCTTCCCGGCGCCCAAGGGCATGGTGCGCCAGACGGTCGAGGCCGGCTCGGGGCTGCCAGTGGACGACCTCGACGAGGAGCGCAGCATCCTGGCTCCCGATCCCGGGCGTCGCCCAGATCGTCGCTTCGAGCCTGTGGAGCCCCCCCGGGATGTCCCTTGGAGCGAGCAGGCTTCTTGGACCCAGCCCGACCCGCCCCCCAACGAGTCCGAGACCGAGCCCACCGAGCCCGCTGCCGAGGTCCCCGAGGGCGGCAGCATCTGGGACGAGATCGAGTAGTGCGCGCGCGACACCTGTGGGACTGCGAGCGCTGCGAGGATAGACAGGCGCCATGAAGCCACTCCTGCTGATCGCCCTGTTGACCGGATGCGTCGTGCCGTACGGCGATGCGCCCCAGACTTCGGCGGTGGAGTCGGCCCGGGCCGCCTCCGCCATGGGGGACCTCACCGGGCTCGAGGCGCGCCTGCTGCTGCTGATGGACGAAAACCAGGACGCCGATCGCGCCGCCCGGCTCGAGGCGCTCCGCGCCTTGACCCGGCGCAGCCGCACCTGGAGCCCGGAGGCCCAGCGCGACCTGGTGGTCTACCTCGACTCCGTCCTGGCGGTGGAGGAGCGCTGGCGTGGCGACGACGGCCTCGACAGCTTCGTGCCCATCGTCCCGGTGGACACCGGGCCCGCCACCGTCGATGTGATCGAGGAGGGGACCGCCGTGGCGGTGCCCATGGTCGAGGAGCAGCTGGGTGATCCGGAGCCCGCTCCGACACAGCAGCCCTCCGATACTCCCAGGCTCCCCGACGCTCCGGAGATCCCCGACGAAGGCCCCCCCGAGACGGACACCCCGGACCGCAGCCCCGAGGCCATTCGGGACGACGGCCTGGCGGCCGCCCGCGAGCTCCTCGCCAGCGGCGACTACCCCGCCGCCGTCGAGCGCCTCGACGCTCTCTCCGACGAGCTGGCCCAGGCCGGTGCCGGTGGCGAGCTCGACGAGGAACACACGGCCCTGTACGCCGAAGCGGTGGACGGCTTCGTTCACGCCGAGCGAGAGCGCGCGGGTCGCTTGTTCCTCGACGCTCGGGCCCAGGCCGATGCCGACGCACGCCGTGCGGGTCTTCAGGAGGTCATCGGCATCCTCGAGGGCCTGTTGACCGACTACCCAGACAGCTCCTACGCAAGCGCCATCAACCGCAACCTGCAGCTCGTGAAGCGCGAGCTCGGCGACGGCTAGCCACCGTGCTGGGGCTGGCGCAGGGCTTGATCTTCGCCCTGGACCTGGGCTGCGCGCTGGCGGTGTTCATCCTGTTCGCCAAGCCGGACTTCGTGGTGGGCCTGCTGGCCTGGGGTTGGTTTCCCGCTCGCTGGGACAGCGCCACCCCCCTCGACGAGGACGAGGTGGAGCTCCTTCGTCGGGCTGTGGACCGCTTGAGGATCCCCGCCGTCCTGGCCCTGGCAGCGGTGGCGTTCGCGTCGGGATCGCTGATCGCTCTGATTCGGTATCTCTGAGCGGCTCTTCGGCCCAAACAAACAAACACCCGACAACCGCCGGGTGTTTGATGGTGGCTTGGGGCGGACTTGAACCGCCGACACCACGGGTATGAACCGTGTGCTCTCACCATCTGAGCTACCAAGCCACGAGCGGCGCGCATCTAACGCGGCGCGATGGGCTGTCAACTCGCGGTGGTCACTCTTCCCCCCCATGCTCCTCGTACCACTCGAGCCAGCGCCGCAGGTGGTCCTCGAGATGGGCGGGCTTGCGTCCGACACCGTGGCCTTCGTTCGGGTAGATGATCAGCTCGGTCTCGGTGCCCTTGGCCACCAAAGCCCGGTAGAGCTGCTTGGCCTGGGCCACGTCCACCCGGGCGTCGTCCTCGCCGTGCATGATCAGGGTGGGGGTGGTGGCGACCTCGAGGTTGCGGATGGTGCTGGCTTTGTCGAACTGCTCGGGCTGGTTGACCGGATCGCCCAGAAACTCCCACTGGGCCGCCACGCCGTGGTTGACGTCGCTGAGACCGTAGTTGCTCACGGCGTCGCTCACGCCCGCCACCACCACGATGGCGTCGAACATGTCGGTGGCCGCCAGGATGTGGCCCCCCATGGAGCCGCCGTAGGAGATGCCCCCCACCACCAGCTGCTCACCGTCGGCGATGCCGCGCTCCACCAGGGCCCTCACTCCCGACAGGTTGTCGGCCAGGTCCACGTGGCCCAGCTCACCCCGGTTGGCCTGGTAGAAGGCTCGGCCGTAGCCGGTGCTGCCGCGGAAGTTGGGCTCGAACACCGCCCAGCCGTTGGCGGCGAAGAAGCTGGCCCAGCGTCGCCAGGACAGGGTGACGCAGGAGTCCGGCCCGCCGTGGGGCCAGAGCATGAGGGGGTAGGGGCCCTCGCCTCCTGGCGGGAGGGTCAGGATGCCCTCGATCTCGGTGCCGTCGTCGGACTGCCAGCGCACCACGCTGATCTCGCCGATGGGCAGGCGCTCGGGGAGGTCGGCGTTGGCGTCGGTCAGCTGCACCAGCCCCCCGGGTTTCTTGACCTGGCCGAACCACAGATCGCCCGGGTTGGTGCGGGTGCTGACCCGGCCCACCCAGCGACCCGCGGCGGCGTGCAGGTAGCCGAGCCGCGCGGTCTGGTCGGTGAGCTGGGTGCGCCCGCGGCCGTCGGCGCCCACGCGGTACACCTGTCCGGTGGCGCCGAGCACGGAGACGAACAGGAGGCGGTCATCGTCGGCCCAGGTGAAGCCACCCAGGGTGTCGTTCTCGGGCTCGCTCACGGTCGTGGTGGCTCCGGTGTCCGGAGCGGCCACCACGAGCGCGTTGGCCATGGACAGGGTGTCCTCGTAGGTCTGGAAGGCAAGGCGGGTGCCCAATGGGTTCCAGGACAGCCCGTCCACGCTGTGGCCTGCGAAGTCCTCTCCGGGCCAGGTCCAGACCACGCCGCGGCCGAGCTCCAGCACCTCGAGCTGGGACTGGAGCATGGTGTGGTAGATGCCTGGGCCGTCGGCGCTGTGCAGAGCCAGGCGCCCGTCGGCGGAGAAGGCGAAGTCGGCCACGTGCCGGCTGCAGTCGGTGACCCAGGTGATGGGCTCCTCGTCGGCATCGGGATCGAGGATGCCCAGGCGGCTGTTGCGGCCGGTGTGGTCGTAGCTGTAGGCCTCGACCCCGGCATCTTCTGCGGCCTGCTCTGCAGGGGTGGGCTCGCAGGCGGCCTTGATCGCCACGCGATGGCCGTCGGCCATCCACTCGAAGCGCTGCACCCCCCCGTCGAGCTCTGTGATCGCCCGTGCCTCGCCACCATCGGCGGGCATCACGAAGACCTGGTTGCCACCATCCAGGCGGTTGGAGAGGAAGGCAAGGCGGTCGCCGTCGGGGCTCCAGCGAGGATGGCTGGCATTGGCCGCTTCGGTGCTCCATGCCCGGTCTCCCGAGCCGTCGGTGGCGGTGACCCAGATCTCGTAGCGCTTGCTGGCATCGTCCCAGTCGGCGATGCGCTTGACGTAGGCCACGCTGCGGCCGTCCGGGGAGAGGCGAGGGGAGGAGAGGTAGGTGGGGTCCCAGATGTGCCGGGGGTGGACGCGGCCTTCCCAGAAGTCCGGCTCGGCGCCCTCGGTGGGCTGGACCTCGGCGCAGAGATCCTCGCACCAGGCTCGCTCACCGCCCGTCTCGACGCAGACCTCGAGGCAGGGCTCACCCTCGGCGAGGACAGTGGAGGTCAGGAGGAGGAGCGAGGTCAGGAGAGTCATGGCGGTCCCGAGGGCGAGAGGCGTGGTGCGGGGATAACCTCAGCTGCCGCCATGCTGCCTCGCATCACGATCCTCGTCGCCCTCTGCGTCGTCCTGCTGCTCTCCCACCGCGCCTGGGCGCAGGCCCCGGTGGTGGTCCACGCCGGTGAGCTCGAGGTCGTGCTCCATGACCAGCCGGGTGCAGTGCGCGCCGAGGACACGGCCCGCTGGCTGGCCGAGGGCCTGGCGCCGTTGTTGGTGGACGAGGGGACGCTACGCCTCGAGGTCGAGCGCCGCAGCATGGAGCAGCTCTACCGGATCGACGGTGGGCGCCTGGTGCTGCACCCCCGCCTGCCCTCGGCGTCCGTGGACGAGCAGCTGCAGGTCTACGCCATGGCCCTGTGGCTGCTGCAGCGGGAAGATGCCTGGGACCACGCTGCCCTGATGCAGGCCGTGGCCGCACTGGATCCCCTGCGTCCCACGAGCTGGGCGCCCAAGTGGTGGCCCCGCTGCTGCCGCGGTCTGGACGCCCTGGCGGCCACGCGCGTGGCCGCCTCCGAGCCCTCGCCGGCCCTGCTGGCCTCCGACGTGGTCCAGGACAACGGGCTCGAGGACCGCGTCCCTTCCACCCCGGAACGCTTCGCCTCTCCCATCACGAAGGCCCACGGCCGGGCGGATCTGTACGGCGGCTTCCCGATGCCGCTGGCGGATAGCTGGCCCTGGGCCATCGGCACCTTCGGGCTGTACGCGCCGATAGAGCACTCGGAGATCGTCCTGGGGCTGGAGGCCATGCCCCTGGGCCTCGTGGAGGTCCGGGCCGGCTTCGGCTACGCCCACATGCGCCGCTGGCTGCTGCGCATCAACGGCGGGCCGCTGGTGGCGTGGAACCTCGGCGCTTGGATGCCGTCGCACCAGCAGCCGGGCATCGACTACGGCGGCACCCGCGAGACCGGGCTGTGGGTCGATGGAGAGCTGGGTGGCTTCCGTGGGCTGGTCCGCGTGATCCCCGACTGGCACCCAGGTGTGGATGCCTGGTTCGGCTGGGAGCGGCGGCTGGAGATCACGCCCCGCTGGTACCTGTTGCCCTTCGGCCGCGCCCGCTGGGTCACGGACACGCTGTCGCAGCGCGTCCTGTCCATGGGGGGGCCCACGGGGGTGCGCTGGATGGACATGGATGTCCATCTCACCCACCGGACCGCGACCGTGCGCATGGAGGCCGAGCACGTCATCCCCACCGGACGCCTGCCTGGCCCGGCTTGGCTTCGGCCCCGGGCGGTGCTGTTGAGGGCGGGCGCGGACTGCGGCTACGCCCCCGAGCACCAGTTCGTGGGCGGCTGGTCGGCGGCCATGGGCCTGGCCCTGCATCCGGTGCGCGAGGTCAAGGGCGTGGGCTGGCTCACGGTCGCCGCGCCCACGGACCTCAGCGAGTTCACCTGGATCGTCTGGCTTTCCACCTGGCTGCCGCAGCCCTAGGTGTAGGGCAGGTTGCTCATGAGCTCGACGGTGCGCTGGGTGACCACGTTCCGGGACCGGCGGGCTTGGTAGGTCAGCAGGAAGGGCGGCCAGAGGAAGTGCACGAGTTGGAGCACCTGAGCCGTCTGCCCCTTGATGGCGGGGTTGTCGCTGGGGATGACGAACAGGGGGAAGAGCACCGCTGCGGCTGCGATGGCGGTGGCCCCCAGCCCCAGCACCAGGGCGGTGGCCGTGCGCGTGCCCTGTCCGATGGTGCGGGGGTCCAGGCTGTACTCGACTCGGCAGCCGTTCACGCGCTCATCTATGTGACAGACCAGCAGGGCGGTGGCGGTGCTGTAGCCGCCGCCCTTGCGTGTGGTGACCAACGGACGGAGCTCGGCGCGCACGGTGCGAGTGTCCGCCTCGATGATCCGCCCGATCACGGGGCCGGTGCTGTTGGCCAGCAGCTTGGCGATGCGGCGCGAGGCCGACGCGGGATCGGTGTCCAGCTCCACCGTGCCGCGCTCGATGGGATCCGACGAACCCGAGAAGGTGGAGAACCAGGAGCGCCAGCCCCAGGCGTTGACTGCGATGGCCACGAGCATGGCCAGGCCCCAGGCGGCGGTGATGGCGGCTGTGGTCACGGTGGGGTCTCCTTGTGCGGTGCTGGGCGAAACCAAAGTCTGATCCGGCGGCTCCATGGTACCCCTTCGATCGATTAAGAGGGGGCGCCTTCGAAGCAACCACGAACGCCCACGGTACGCCATGTCCTCCGAATCCTTCCCCAAGCTGCTTCCCACCGTCGAGCTCGAGGCAGACGTTCTCGAGTACTGGAAGCGCGAGAACGTCTTCGAGAAGGGGCTGGAACTGTCCCAGGGACGCCCCCAGTACACTTTCTACGAGGGCCCCCCCACCGCCAACGGCACGCCCCACAACGGCCACGTCCTCACGCGGGTCATCAAGGACCTGGTGCCCCGCTACTTCACCATGCGCGGCTACCACGTGCCCCGCAAGGGTGGCTGGGACACCCACGGCCTGCCCGTCGAGGTCGAGGTGGAGAAGGCGCTGGACATCCACGGCAAGGCGGCCATCGAGGCCTACGGGCTCGAGCGCTTCAACCGCGAGTGCATGGAGTCCGTGTTCACCTACGTCAAGGAGTGGGAGACACTCACCGAGAGAATCGGCTTCTGGGTGGATCTCGACCAGGCCTACGTCACCTTCCACCGCTACTACGTGGAGTCGGTGTGGTGGGCCCTGAGCACCCTCTTCGAGAAGGGCCTGCTCTACCAGGGCCACAAGGTGGTGTGGTGGTGGCCCCAGGGCGGCACCGCCCTGTCCGCCGCCGAGGTTGGCCTGGGCTACAAGACCGTCAAGGACCCCTCCATCACCGCCCGCTTCCGGGTCGTGGGCCAGCCGGGCGTGTCGCTCATGGCTTGGACCACCACCCCCTGGACCCTGCCGTCCAACATCGCCCTGGCGGTCAAGCCCGGCGCCACCTACGCCTACGTGCAGGTGGGCGACGAACAGCTCATCGTGGCCGAGAGCCTGGTGGGCCACCCCGATCTGGCCGAGGCCCTCGAGGGCGGTGAGATCGTCAAGACGGTCCCGGCCGAGGAGCTGGTGGGCCTCGAGTACGAGCCCCTGTACCGCTTCGCCGAGCCCGAAGGCGGCAAGGCCTACCTGGTCATCACCGCCGACTACGTCACCCTCGACACCGGCACCGGCGTGGTGCACCAGGCCCCCGCTTTCGGCGAGGAGGACTACGCCACCGGCCAGAAGAACGGCCTGGCGTTCCTGTGCCTGGTGGGCCCCGACGGCAAGTTCGTCGCTGGCACCGACTTCCTCGAGGGTCGCTTCTGCAAGGACTGCGACACCGACATCATCAAGGACCTGTACGCCCGCGGCCTGCTGGCCACCGCCAAGAAGGTGGAGCACGAGTACCCCTTCTGCTGGCGCGTCGACAAGGACCCCCTGATCCAGTACGCCCGCCCGGCCTGGTTCATCAAGACCACTGCGCTCAACGCCGAAGCCTTGGCCAACAACAAGGCCGTCAACTGGCTGCCCGAGCACATCAAGGAAGGCCGCTTCGGCGACTTCCTGCGCAACAACGTGGACTGGGCCCTGTCCCGCGAGCGCTTCTGGGGCACCCCCCTGAACATCTGGGAGTGTGACGGCTGCGAGCACAAGACCGCGCCGCCCAGCTCAGACGCCATCAAGGCGCTCAACCCCGACGCCTTCGACGAGTCGGTGGACGTCAACCTGCAGATCCACAAGCCCTGGGTCGACAGCATCACGCTGCCTTGCCCCCACTGCGGCGGCACCATGCACCGGGTGCCAGAGGTCATCGACTGCTGGTTCGACGCCGGCTGCATGCCCTTCGCCCAGCATGGCTTCCCCCACAAGGGGCGTGAGGAGTTCGCTGCTTCCTTCCCTGCGGACTTCATCTCCGAGGCGGTGGACCAGACCCGTGGCTGGTTCTACGCCCTGCTGATGATCTCCACCCTGCTGTTCGACGACGAGACCTGCGACGCCTACGGGCTCGAGCACCGGCCCTTCCCGCACCCGTACCGCTCCTGCATCGTGCTGGGTCACGTCTGTGATCCGGAGGGCAAGAAGGAGTCCAAGTCCAAGGGCAACTACGTGCCTCCCGACCTGGTCATCCTGGGCCGCACCAAGCTGTACTTCCTGGCCGATGAACCCCTGAAGCCCGGCCCGTTGGGAATGATGGACTCCCAGGTGCGCAGCCTGGACCTGAACAAGGGCGCCAAGATCCAGCTGTCCCGTACCGAGGACGGTGGTCG
>CAZHIK010000184.1:0-11818 GCA_964532635.1 uncultured Enterobacterales bacterium | reverse complement strand
CCTCGGCCCCTCCGAGCTCATCCCGGCCGGCGACGAAGAGCTGCGCGCCCTGCTCGACCTCGACCGCCACGACCTGCTGCGCGACGCGGCCGCAGGTGCCGTGGGTGCAGGCACTCTCGAGGGTCGCCGTGCCGAAGTGAGCGCGGCGCGCGACGCGCTGGCCCAGGTCGTCGGCCGCTGCTGCGCTCCACGGGAGGTCTCCGCCGTGGTCGACCTGTCCAGCTCCGGCCTCCGCCGCGCACGAGCCCGTCCGGTCGATCCGAGCCTCGAGCGCGCGATCCGGCTGCAGCTCGCCCTCCGTATCTGGCTGCTAGGCACCCACCCGGAGCTGCTGGACCCCGACCCCGGCCGACTGCCCGAGGACGGCGTGCGCAACTCCCCACCCTGAGCCCAAGGGTCACCACTTACGCACGCCCCAGGCCTCAAAACCGTGCGCAACTCCCTACCCTCAGCCCAAGGGTCACCACTTGCGCACGCTCCAGGCCCCAAGACCGTGCGCAACTCCCTACCCTCAGCCCAAGGGTCACCACTTGCGCACGCACGCGCCGCTCGTGCCCGCCAAGCCCATCACGCGCCCCGCGCCCCCTCCCCTACTCGAACACATCCTGCGGCAGCACCCCCCGTCGCTGGTGGGACACGATGCGCCATTCGTCGTCCTCTTCCAACTCCACCTGCACGGTGAAGTGCCACGCGTCCGCGTTGTCGGCCCGGATGTCCAGCGCCGCCACGTTCACCCCGTCCATCAGCAGCGCCACGAACTGGACCTCGGCCGCCCGACCCTCCGATTCCATCTCCACTTCCATGGGCCCCAGGTGGACCGTGATGGGGTGACGCCGCTGCAGCTCCCGCCACAGGATGGCGCGCACGGCCGCGAAGTCGGCGCCGTCGCCATCCAGGTAGTCCCGAGACACAGGCTCGAGAGCCCCCGGCAGGTCCCCCTCCTCCACCGCCATCGCCACAGCACCGATCGCCGCCCGAACCTTCTCCTCCGGCGTCTTGGGCCCCGAGCACATCGAAGGCAGCAGGAACCAGGCCGCCACCACAGCGATCACCCCCAGCAGGAACCAGCGCCGTCGGGTCATGGAGTCTCCTGCACTGAAAGGGTGTTGAACTGGCCAACACCCGATGGGTGGCTAGAATCCCACCCCTATGGAGGAACCCATGATCCGTACCACCCTCATCGCCCTGCTGCTCGCCCTGCCCACCGCCGCCCTCGCCGGCCCCGAGGTCGACGATGACGCGCTGGACGGCATCCCCCCCGAGATGCAGGAAACCCTCGAGGTGCAGGCCGCCGCCCTCGCCGAAGCCAACGCCCGCATCGCCGCGCTCGAGGCCGAGCTCGAGGCCGCCAAGGACGACAAGACCGACGAAAAGGACGACATCGGTGAGGCTCGCCAGGAGGTCAAGGAGGCCGCGGCCGCCGCCAAGGCCCAGGCCGAGCAAGGCGACGCCGAGATCCATCAGGCCAAGGCCGAGATCGACGAGGCCAAGGCCGAGAAGCAGGAAGCCAGGGCCGACATCGACGGCGCCCGCGCCGAGGTCGAGGTCGCCCGAGCCGACGTGGACAGCGCCAAGGCCGGGCTCACGGGCGCCAAGGCCGATCTGAAGGCCGCCAAGGCCGAGAAGAAGGCCGAGGGCAGCGACGCCGCTAGCGCCCTGGTGGCCGAAGCCAAGGAGGTCAAGGCCGACGCCAAGGCCGCGCTGAAGAAGGCCAAGGCCCACCTGCAGGAGACCAAGGCCGCCCTGGCCGCCGCCAAGGCCGCCTACAAGGAGAGCAAGGGCCAGGTCAGCGCCGCCAAGCAGGACCTGTCCGCCACCCGCAGCGAGGTCAAAGCCGACAACATCGCTGCCGAGGCCGAGGTCGACGGTGCCCAGGCCCAGGTCGCCGAAGAGCGCAACGACCTCAGCGCCGCCCTGCTCGACCGCGACCTGGCCAAGGCCCAGCTCGAGGTGGCCAAGGCCCAGGCCGAGCTGATGGCCGCCGGTTTCCAGCTGGCTCGCGCCGAGGCCGCCTCCACCCTCGACGATGCCTTCGACAAGGAGCGCTTCGAGACCGCGGCCGACAAAGCCCGCACCAAGCTCGAAGAAGCCAAGACCAAGGTGCTCGAGCTGGGGGGCGTCGAGCAGACCGAAGCCGAGCCGGCCGCAGAGTAGCCCCCCGCGACCCCCACTCGACCCAGCAACCCCCGCCCCGCAGGGATAGGGTGCCTCCACTCACGGAGGAACCCCATGCGCCTGCTCGCCCTTGCCCTGCTCGTCCTCATCGGCTGCCCGAACAAGCCCACCGAGACCGGCGGCGACTTCCCGCCCATCTGCAACGCCGGCAGCCAGTGGTCCGACGGCCAGGCCGCCTTCCAGGACGCCACCGCTGCCTGGGGGCTCGACGTCATCAACGCCGAGGCCACCCGCATCAACGCGGTGGACTTCGACGGCGACGGCTGGACCGACCTGGCCGTGCGCCGAGCCACCGACGCCCCCGACGACTTCGCCGACGGCGGCACCCGCAACACCTGGTTGCTGCGCAACAACGGAGACGGAACCTTCGAGGACGTCACCATCTCCTCCGGCGTCACCACCGCCCGCAACAGCGACGGTGCCCGGGGCGGCCAGGTGTGGGCCTTCGCCGACGCCGACAACGACGGCGACCTGGACCTCTTCACCGGCATGACCGATCTCGACAGCGCCTACGACGAGACCAGCGACCTGATGCTCAACAACGGCGATGGAACCTTCGCGCTGGGCAACCCCGGCGGCGACATCCGCTACAACGGCGACACCAGCCCCGCCGGTGCCTCCTGGGTAGACTACAACCGCGACGGCTACGTCGATCTGTGGGTGCCCGAGTACTACGCCGCCCAGGATCGCCTCTATGCGAACAACGGCTCGGCGGCCTTCACCGACGTCACCTACGACATGGGCCTGGCCACCGGCAGCTGGACCACCGACAACCTCAACGCCGGCACCGCCAACAGCCTGGCCTGGTCCGGGCTCGCCTGCGACCTGAACAACGACGGCTGGCCAGAGCTGATGGCCGCCTCCTACGGCCGCTCCCCCAACGCCCTGCACCAGGCGGTGGGCGACGGCAGCTACACCAACCGCAGCGTCGATTCTGGCTACGCCTGGGACCACCGCCAGGACTGGAGCGACAACGAGTCCGCCCGCTGCTGGTGCCACCTGCACCCCGAAGACGACGACTGCGAGGGCATCCCCGAGCCCAACATCGTCTGCAACTCCGACTCCGACGCCTTCCGCTGGGACCACGACAGCGATCGCGAGCCCTACCGCCTGGGCGGCAACAGCGGGGGCACCGCCTGCGCCGATGTCAACAACGACGGCTGGATGGACCTGCTCACCTCCGAGATCGTGCACTGGGACGTGGGCTCCAGCTCCGATCCCGCCGAGCTGCTGTTCAACACCCAGGCCACCGACGTGGTCTTCGAGCGTCCCGGCAACGACGTCACGGGGCTCACCCGCGAACACACCATCGCGTCGTGGAACGACGGCGACATGAGCAACGCCGTGTTCGACTTCGACAACGACGGCTGGCCCGACGTGTTCATCGGCTCGAGCGACTACGAGGGCTGCCGCGCCCTGCTGTGGCAGAACCAGGGCGACGAGACCTTCGCCACCGTGCCCCACGACATGGGCCTGGACCACACCCGCTCCCACGGCGCGGGCGTGGCCGACTTCGACCGCGACGGCGACCTCGACATCGTGCTGGGCCACTCCAGCTCCCGCTGCGAGGACGACTGCTACGACACCTTCCACGTGCGCCTGTACGAGAACCTCACCGGCGATGCAGACGCCAACTTCGTGCAGCTTTCCCTCGAGGGCACCACCGCCAACCGCTCCGCCATCGGCGCGCGGGTCACGCTGACCGCTGGCGGCGTCACCCAGACCCAGGACATCGGCGGCGGCCACGGCCACTACGGCGCCCAGCAGCCCCTGCTGCTGCACTTCGGCCTGGGCACCGCCTGCGAAGCGGACGTCACCGTGCAGTGGCCCGACAGCGATCTGACCGAGCAGAGCTTCACCATCGGCGGCGGCTACCGCTACCACGTGGTCCAGGGCGAAGAGCCCGTGCCCGAAGCGCTGTAGCCATCCCAAAGCCCGCTTCTGCTACCATGAGGCCCCTGCCCTCCGGAGGCCCCATGACCCGCTCGTTCGCCCCCCTGCTCGCCCTCTTCGCCCTGGCCTGTGGCGCCCAGGACGCCGCCCCCCCGGCCGAGGCCCCCCCCGAGGCGCCTCCCGCCGAAGCCAACGAGGCGCCCCCCGATCGCACCGCCACCGAAGCGGACGACGCCAAGTCGATCCAGGCGGGCGAGATGCCCACCTTCGAGGGCGACCACGCCATGGCCAAGACCGACGCCGTCAAGGTCAGCATGGACTGGCTGGCCCTGGTGGACGACGCCGACTACGGCGGTGGCTGGGACGCCGCGGCCAGCCTGCTGCAGGACGCCTCCCCCAAGGACGACTTCACCCAGAGCGTCGAGGGCGTGCGCAAGCCCCTGGGGGCCGTCAAGTCCCGCACCTTCGCTCAGGCCGAGTACAGCAAGGCCCTGCCGGGCGCCCCCGACGGCGAGTACGTGGTCATCCAGTACAACACCGTCTTCGAGAACAAGGCCCAGGCCGTCGAGACCATCACCCCGATGCTCGACTGGGACGGCACCTGGAAGGTGTCAGGCTACTATCTCAAGTGATCGCCTGATGTAGGGGCGGGGTTGACCCCCGCCCGACGCTCCGCCTACCACAAGAACTGCACGATGTACTGGGCCAGGCTGGTGGCCCAGCGGTGCACGTCCCGCTCCCACACCGGCCCCGGATCGGTGACGATGGCCTGCTCGAGGGTGCGGATGGCCAGCACCAAGCCCCCCGTCTTGTCGCACTGCTTGACGTTCACGTAGTGGTCCTCGAGGACCACACGGAACTGGTTGCCGTGGCCGAAGACCACCAGGTCCAAGGGGGTGCCCGCCACCAGGGTGCGCGTGGCGTCGAGCAATTCGCGGAAGATGGCGTCGTGGCCCACCGGCTCGAACTGATCGATCAGGTCGGTAAGACGACGAATCCGTGGCGTGAAAATGGAGGGAGATTCCCAGGACATCCCGAACCCCTTGGGGCGCGCTTCGAAGCCATGGTGCCACAGCCCCTGCAGAGGCGCAAGGTGCCAAGCTCAACAGGCGTCGTTGGCCGCCCCCGGGGTGCCCAGATCGCCGTAGCCATACGAGGTCTTGCCGTCGCACCAGCTCGCCGCACTGTCGTTGCTGGTGGCGTCCAGAAGCGTGGGATCCAAGGTCGTGGTGATGCCGGTGTAGACCGGGAAGCTGCGATCCCAGACCACCTCGTCGATGGTGGCGCTGTCGGTGTACAGGATCACCTGGCCTTCGTCCCAGCCGATCCAGTGCCAGTCGTAGCTGTAGTCCACCGTCATGCCGTACATCAGGTGGGGATCGTCGGTGATGCCGAACACCGCGTAGTCCCCAGCGGCGATGGTGAGCGTGTCCCAGATGGTCACGTCGTCCTCGCCCAGCGCCATCTGCAGGCCGTCCAGGTACACCTCGTCGCTCAGGGTGTTGTAGACCTCGAACCACTGCACCTCCTCGCCGTAGTACATCGACGAGGTCAAAAACTCGGTGATCACCAGGTCGCCAGCGCTCAGATCGTCGATGTCCAGCAGGGTGCTTCCCGTGGCGTCCGCCCCGTCGCAGTCGCCGTCCACACCGTCACCGGGCACGTCCAGGGCCGAGGGGCGAATCCGCCGGCTCGTGTCATCGCAGTCGAGCCCGCCGTAGGCGTCGGAGTCGAAGCCGTCTCCGTCCTGGTCGTAGTCCGAGTCGCCAGCGCAGTCGCTGTCGATGCCGTCGTACCAGGTGTCGGCGGCGCCGGGGTAGACCGTGGCGTCGGTGTCGTCGCAGTCGTCCAGCACGGTGTAGCCGTCGCCGTCGTCGTCGGGGGGGCACTCGTTGTCGTCGCCCGGGGTGCCCAGGTCGCCCCAGCCATAGGCGGTGTAGGACTGGCACCAGTTGGCCATGTCGTCGTTGCTGGTGGCGTCGATGGACTCCGGGTCCACCGAGACCGACGCCCCGGAGACCTCGACCATCTCCCAGGTGAAGCTCACCGAGTCGACCACCAGGGTGTCGGTCTCCACCGCCAGGTCCAGGTACATCTCGCCGTAGAAGAAGTCCGTGGCCTCGTGGTCCACGGGCACACCACCATTCACGCTCGGGTCCTCGATGCCGCAGAACACCGCGTAGTCGTCGGCCGAGACCACCAGCGTGTCCCACACCGTGTAGCTGGTGTAGTCGTTGACGATGGTCAGCGCGTCCAGGTACACGTCCTCGCCGCTGGCGTTGTAGATCTCGAACCAGCCGGCCTCCCAGGGGCCGTAGTCCGGGTAGAACATCACCTCGCTGATCACCAGATCCCCCGCCACCAGGTCGTCGATGTCCAGCAGGGTGTAGCCGGTGGTGTCGGTGCCGTCGCAGTCGCCGTCCACCCCGTCGTCGGGCACGTCGATGGCGTCGGGCCGGATGCGACGGTCGGTGTCGTCGCAGTCGGTGCCGCCGTAGGCGTCGTGGTCGTAGCCGTCGCCGTCTTGGTCGTAGTCCGAGTCGCCCGCGCAGTCGCTGTCCACGCCGTCGTACCAGCTGTCGGGGGCGCCGGGGTAGACCGAGGCGTCGCTGTCGTCGCAGTCGTCGATGGTGGTGTAGCCGTCGCCGTCGGTGTCGGCCGGGCAGCTGTCGTTGGCCGCGCCGGGGGTGCCGATGTTGCCGTAGGAGCCGTAGGTGCTCGAGCCCAGGCACCACGAGCCCGCGTAGTCGTTGGCGGTGGCGGTCAGGGTGGTGGGATCCAGGGTGAAGCCCGCGCACTCGTACCATTCCCAGATGTGGCGCAGCCGCACACTGTCGATGAGGGTGGAGCCGTTGAACAGATCCACCCGGGCCACCTCGGACTCGAACCAGAAGCGACCGCCCCAGGCGAAGTCCACCGGGGCCCCACCGTTGAGCCAGGTGTCAGTGGTGTAGCCGACCACGGCGTAGCCGTCGGTGGTCACCTCGAGGGGGGCGTTCACGTTGAAGGACAGGCCGTGGGCTCCCTGCACGGTGAGGCCGTCCAGGTCCACTGGCGCCCCCGCGGCGTTGTGGATCTCCACCCACTGGCCCATCAGCCACTCCACCTCGCAGGGGGAGATCATCACCTCCGAGACCACCAGATCTCCGGCGCCCAGGTCAGCCACGGTCAGCGGCTCGATGTCGGTGTCGGCATCGGTGTCCGCGTCGGTGTCGCTGTCGGCATCGGTGTCCGCGTCGGCGTCGCTGTCGGCGTCGGTGTCGGTGTCCGTGTCCGCGTCGGTGTCGGTGTCGGTGTCGCCCTCGCAGTCCGGGCCGCCCTGACAGCCGGGATCGTCGCAGTCGAACAGCCCGTCGCGATCGTTGTCGGCCCCGTCGCTGCACTCGCCGGCCTCGTCGCCCTCGTAGGCGTCGGCGGGATCCAGCCCGGTCTCGTCCTTGTCGCCGCAACCAGCGGCCAGCAGGAACACGGTGATCAACAGGGCGCTGCGCATGGTCCACCTCGTGATTGTCGGCCCGAGTATAGCCGTAGCGCGATGACATCGCGCTGCATGGGGCGACCGATGGTGACAGGACCAGACTTGTCAGCGAAAAGGCCCTTGGTCACGCTGAAAAGTGACCCCTCGCTCTGCTGGAGGCGCGAAGACTATGGAAGGTTCGGCCAACGACAGTGCACAGAGGGGCTTCGTCTTCGCCGTCGGCGAGCTGGTCCGCCACAAGAACAAGGGCTTCCGCGGAGTGGTCATCGACGCCCACCCCCACTTCCAGGGTCCGGTGGACCAAGGCTGGGTCGGCAAGGCCATCCGGGAGCGGTGGCGGCAGCCCTGGTACGAGCTGCTCGTCCACGGCACCCCCCACGTGGTGTACCTGCCACAGGAAGCGATGGAGCTCGATCCGGATCACGATCCCATCACCCACCCCCTGCTGGCGCTGTTCTTCAACAGCTTCGCCAAGGGCCGCTACACCCTGGTGGGCACGCTGCACTGATCCGGCGCGCACCCTGATCCCGGGATCGCGATCCCGGTGTCCGGCGTACCCCTTCTCTTAGCACCGATCCCGTGCAGCACGGCATCACCGCCCGTGGCTCGATTCTTGCGAGAAGCAGGGTGGGAACTCACGTCTCGCATCAAAAGAGGAGGTACGCCCATGACCCGTCCCCACACCCTCGCCATCCTGGCCTGCAGCACGCTGCTGCTCCCCGCCTGCCGCGCCGACTACGCCTACGACAAGGGCGCCGCAGACACCGGCTCCATGTCCTGGGACAGCGAGGACGAGTACCAGGAGGAAGAGGAAGAAGATCCGGTGGACACCGCCGAGGAGGACACCGGCGAGTCCTGCGACGACGAGACCCCGGTCACCCTGTACATCTCCCCCGACGACTCGAACTCCATGTCCTCGGCGGCCATGGTGCGCGACGCCGTGCTGGACGGCTGGACCAGCCTGAACAGCATCTACGTGCGGACCTGGGAGTTCATGAACTACTACCGCTTCGACTACGACCGCCCCGACGAGGGCCTGGCCGTGGACGCCGCCCTGGTCCCCGATCCCAACGGCGAAGCCGGCGTCTACATGATGCAGATCGGCGTGAGCAGCCCAGCCGCTGCCGTCGCCGAGCGCGACCCCATGAACATCGTCTTCTCCCTGGACACCTCCGGCTCCATGGGAGGCCAGCCCATCAGCCTGCTGCGGGACTCCTGCCGCGCCATCGCCAGCCGGCTGAAGGAGGGAGACACCGTCTCCATGGTCATCTGGGACACCTCCCAGCAGATCCTGCTGGAGAACCACGCGGTCACCGGCCCCGACGACACCGTGCTGATGGAGATCATCGGTCGGCTGGACTCCAACGGTGGCACCAACCTCGAGCAGGGCCTGGTCACCGCCTACGAGCTGGCCGACGCCAACTACGCCCCTGGCCGCATCAACCGCGTAGTGCTCATCAGCGACGGCGGCGCCAACGCCGGCGTCACCGACAAGGAGCTGATCGCCCGCCACGCCGATCGCGAGGACGGCGAGGGCATCTACCTGATGGGCATCGGCGTGGGCACCGCCAGCAGCTACCACGACGACCTGATGGACACCGTCACCGACGAGGGCAAGGGCGCAGCGATCTTCATCGGCAGCACCGACGAGGCCGAGGCCATCCTGGCCGACCGCTTCCTCGAGGTGATGGACGTGGCCGCGCGGGATGTGCACGTCAAGCTCGACCTGCCCCCCGGCTTCGAGATCACCCGCTTCTCTGGCGAGGAGTACTCCTCGGATCCCCGCGAGGTGGAGCCCCAGCACCTGGCGCCCAACGACACCATGGTGTTCCAGAAGCACCTGTCCTCCTGCGCCCCCGACCTGCTCGAGGACGATCCCGAGGTCACCGTCACCGTCCGCTGGGACGACGCCACCAGCTTCGAGCAACACACCACCACCGCGAGCTTCACCTGGAGCGAGCTGCTGGAGGCCGACCGCAGCCTGTTCTGGAAGGGCGAGGCCATCTTCGACTACGCCGACGCCCTCAAGGCCCGCCGCAAGCACGGCGCCAACACCGCCGAGTACCGCCAGGCCTACGAGCTGTGGCAGACGGCCCAGGCCGAAGCCGAGGCCCTCAACCCAGAAGACGCTGACCTGGCCGAGGTGCAGCAGGTGATGGAGCTGCTGGCCCCTTGACGAGCCCCTGACAAGCGACCCTGACCCCCGCGTCACGGTCTGGAGCCCCCCCGCGGTCCCGCCTCGGGGGGGCTCTTCGATTCTCGGCCTTCCACGGTGATCCGAACTCAGGCACGCACCTTGCAGAAAGACTGGCTGTGTCACGCTCCCCCCGGAGACCCCATGTCCCCCCGCCTCATCCCCCTCACCGCCCTGGCCGCCGCGCTGCTGTCCGGCTGTGCCATGGGAGACGCCAACTACGCCCTGTCCGAGAAGGGCGCCGACGGCGTGCCCGATGAGTACCTGCGGGTGGACGTGCATCCCTCGGATCGCAACGCGGACCTGCTGCCCGAGAGCCACTGGGTGGACGGCTGGTGGTACGAGGGCGACACCCTCGCCCTGTCCATGAGCACCCCCGTACGCATCGACGGCACCGTGACCTCCCAGCGCACCGCCGGTGGGCCCGTGGACGACGACGGCCGAGCCACCCCCGTGGGTGCGGCGGTCTCCGCCTGGATCGACGGCTCCATCATGGCCGCCACCACCACCAGCGACGACATCACCGGCGCCTACCAGCTGAGCCTCCCCCCCCAGGCCGGCTGGGCCGTGGCGGTGGTGCCCGAGGACGGCTCCAACCTTCCGTTCGCGGTCTACACCGACCAGGACATCGCCCACGACCGCAGCGACTGGAACCTCGAGCTGGACAACGGCGCCGTGGTGCGCGGCGTCGTGACCGACCGCGACGGCGAGCCCATGTCGGCGGTGGCTGTGCGGGCTGTGCACAGCGCCACCGGCGTGGCCGGCCCCGCCGTACACACGCGAGCCAACGGGGCCTACACCCTGCACCTCGAGCCCGACGCCTACACCCTCGAGTTCGGCGACGGCGCCATCCCCACCACCAGCATCGAGCTGGAGGCCGAGCTGGACGCGGTGCAGTTCGCCGACCTGCAGCTGGGCTCCCTGGACACCGCAGCTGCCTCCGGTCGCGTCGTAGACGCCCGGACCAACCGCCCCGCGGCGGGCGTGGCCCTGCGCTTCTGGTCCCGCGGCCTGGCGGACCACCCCAGCGCCGCCATGGAGATCGAGGCCACCACGGACCAGGCCGGCGCCTACAGCGTGGACCTGCTCCCGGGCCAGTGGAAGGTGGACCTGGTGGCCGAAGCCGACCAGCAGCTCACCCCCAGCACCGACAGCTTCTACGTGGGCATGGGCGAGGACGTCCTCGACCTGGGCGTCACCGAGCTCGAGCCCTACGCCACCGTCCAGGCCGTGGTCCGCGGTCCCAGCGGCGATCCCGCCTCCGGCGTCACCGTGGTTGTCAGTGAGCAGGCCATCGCCGGCCGCACCTTCACCACCACGACCGATCTGGCCGGCAGCTTCGAGCTGAGCCTGCCCGCCACCGAGCTGCACGTGGTCCTCACCCCCGGCGACTCGAGCGCCGCGGTGACCCACCTCGACCTGGCCGGCGACGACTTCCCCGCGGCCCTCGACCTGTCCCTGGGCCGCCTGCTCACCGGCCGCGTGGTCCACGACCACCAACCCGTGCAGGCCGCCTTGGTGGAGGTGCGTGACGGCAGCACCGAGCAGCTGTACGCCACCACCATCACCGACCTGGACGGCTGGTTCGAGATCCGCCTGGCCACCGACGCCGACGACCTGGCCCCCAATGAGGGCACCGACCAGGACACCGGCTACTGGGACACGGGGTATGTGGAGTAGGTTCTGGGGCTGATCTGGGACGGTTGAACGTCTGCTATCGGGTGCTCACTAGGGCTGTGCCCGGCCTTGGGCGGCCTGTGCCCGCCCGTTTTGGGAACTGTGCCCGGTGATCGGAGAGGGGTGATCGGGGGGCGGAGATCGGGAGGATCGGGTTGGCGGGGATCGGGGATCGGGCCCGCGGAGATCGGCGCGGCGGTGATCGCCCCTCCCCCCTGAACGTAGGGGAGGGGTTTATCCCCTCCCGCCTTGAGATCAGCTCTAAGGTGATCGGCATCGCCCCCGCGGAGATCGGCGCGGCGGTGATCGGGGTGCCGGGGCGGGGCGGTGGCGGCTGCCGGGTAGCGTCGGCGCCACTCACCGGCGCTCCGGTTCTCACGCGGGCGTCGTCGGATCGCTCC
>CAZHIK010000183.1:0-11840 GCA_964532635.1 uncultured Enterobacterales bacterium | reverse complement strand
CCATTATTTCGTGTGCTTTATAAAAATTACTTTCAATTGTTTGCTTAGTCCACTGAGTAGCCCCAACCGCTGCCCAGCTCGAGGACAGCGCGGGCCCGGATCATGCGCGCCAGCAGCTCGAGCCAGCGCCCAGCTCGCCTGCCCACCAGGGGGAAGCCCAGGGCCTGGGCCTTGCGCTCCATGCGGGTCAGCAGTGCGTCGGGGGCCGGGATCAGCGACTCGATGTAGGCCGCGACCTCGGGGTGGAGGATGGTCCTGGTGGCGTCGACGGGATGGCTCATGCTCGCTCCTGTGCTCTGGGCGATCAGGTCTCCACCCCGCGGAGCCCGGGCAAGCGCGAACCGGCGATCCTGTGGGATCGCTCGCTGCTACCAGATCCAGCCCACCAGGTACAGGGTGCAGGCCACCGCGGTGACGACACCGTAGAGCACCTTGGTGCCGGTGGTGATCAGCAGCCCCAGACACTGGGCCACGCCTGCTGCCAGGGACTCCAACAGAAGCTGCATCATGGGCTTGGTGGTGCCGCTCGCTTCGTGGGCCACCACGGGCTTGCCAACCAGATCGCCCACCATGCCCCCCAGCATGGGGCCTGCGAAGAGCAGCGCGAGGGAGGCGAGGGTGCTGAGCAGCAGCGCGAAGCCCGCCGAGACCAGGGAACCGGCGGCGCCGATGCCGCTGATGTGCATGGAGAAGAGCAGCGCGACGAAGAGCCCGAAGTAGGCTCCGATCATCGCGCCTTTCCCGGTGCCTCCGATCTTCTTGCCCAGGATGGGGCTGAACAGGTCGATGGCGGTGACCACCAGCCCCAGCACCACCACCACGGCCAGCATGGCCCAGCCCCAGCCGCTGACGGGTTCCCCGATCACGGTGAAGCCCGCCACCACCAGCACGGGCCCGGCCATGGCCACGGGGGGGCCCGGCAGGATGGGCAGCAGGCCGAAGACGATGCCCGTCAGCGAGCTGCAGCAACCGACGACCACCAGGGTCACGCCCAGGATCATGGCCCAGTCCATCAGGCCACCCCCATGCCCAGGACCAGGCGCGCCACACCCAGCACCAGCAGCAGGCCAGCGCCTACCACTGCGCCCAGGAAGGGGGCAGGGTGTAGGTTCTCGTCGTAGTGCTGCTTGCGCACGCGGCGCAGGCCCAGGATCCCGAGCACGAGTGGAGGCAGGCTGAGGAACAGCCCCGGCCACTGCAGCAGGCCCAGGCACGGGGTCATGCCCACCGTCACCACCACGGCGGCGATCATGAGGGTGACCCGTGTGGGCAGGAGCAGCCCGGTGGGGTCTTGGGGCTTGGGGGAGGCTTCGGTCATGCGCGCAGGGATTCTACGACGGACGGGGGCAGTTGTTGCAGAGGTGGGGGCTGCCATCGCCGCGTCAACACCGCTCCGAGCCCCAGCAGGCCGAAGAGCGCGCCGGGCAGGCTGGCGCTTCCGCTGCAGCTGCAGCCGTCCTGGGTGGGCGGGCCCCCCCGTGGGAGCTCCGGCCGGCAGTCGGGGGTCTCGGCGTCGGTCAGGCCGTCGCAGTCGTTGTCGATGCCGTCGTTGCAGATCTCCTCGGCGCTGGGATGAGCGGCGGGCTCGGCATCGTCGCAGTCCAGCTCTTCCCCGCAGACGCGGTTGGTGCAGCTCGCGTCGACGTAGCCGTCGGCGTCGGCGTCAGCGCAGTCGCAGGCGGGGACCCGCACGCCCGCCGCCCCGTACTCCTGGATGCCGCTGGCGTGGTAGGCGATGCGGAACCAGCCCTGCTCCCGGCCCGTGCCGTAGGGATTCTCGCCCCAGGTGGTGCCCCAGGAGTTCTTGCAGATCCAGGCGCCATCGTCGTCGTCCCAGCCTGCGATCAGCACGTAGTGGCCGCCCAGGGACTCTCCAGTGGCGTGTTCGTAGACACCGCCCCCGTAGTAGTAGATGTCCTCGAACAGCTCCATCCAGATGGCTACTGGCCCGTGCTCGAGCTGGGCCTTGATGGCGTGGGTGTCGCTGTCGGTCCAGCTGTAGGAGAGGATTGGCCAGGGGTCATCGTCCCACTCGCTGCAGGCTTCGTCGCAGGGGACGTCCTCGGAGTCCGAGTAGCGCATGCAGGACTCGGTGGTGGCGCCGTAGTCGTAGAGGAAGTCCAGGGTGTCCGACAGGTACCAGCCGTCGCAGTCTCCCTCGGAGCAGGACAGGATGGCCTGCTCGGATAGGTCCGGGTCCCAGTCGGGATCGCGGGCCTGGATGTTGTACTGCGCCTCCACGGACGCCAGGGCGGCGAAGGCCCAGCAGGACCCGCAGACTCCCTGGTCTCGGACCCGTGTTGTGTAGTCGCCGCCAGCGTCGCGCCAGTCGAAGTGGGCCTGGTCGGCGAAGGTCGCGCTGCCCGGCGGCGGCGGGTCTGGCTCCACGTGGAAGGGGGGCAGGGCTCCGCCGATGGGCCGGAGCTCGGGGGGGAGGCGGGACACGCCCGTCTCCGCTGCGGTCCAGGACAGGTCCTGGTCGTGGATGGCGGCCCGCACGGCTTGGAGCTCGGCCGGGTCGGCCCACGCCGTGGCGGGGTGGCAGAACGCTGCAATGGTGAGCGCTGCCGCCGTTCGGGTGGACCAGCCCATGGTGCGTCTTCCATGCCGGAGGAGTGGGCAGCCTATCCCGCAAAGCCTATGGATCGAGCAGCGTGGAGCCCAGCTCACCGAAGCTGTCCAGCACTCGCACCCGCCCGCTGGCGTCGACATCCTCGACCCACAGGGTGCGATCGTCGCCCTCGAACTCCACGCCGTCCCAGCTGCTGTCGCTGGGATCGCCCAGCAGGTACTTGTAGGAGACAGTGCCGCCGACTTCGACAGCCACGGTGACGGTGTAGAGGCCGTCGCCCGCCGCCAGGTCCATGCCCTCGCCGTCGTCGAACAGCTGCACGGCGTGGCCCACCCAGGCACCCAGAGCGTCCCGGTCGCCGCTCAGGGTCACGGTGGTGTCCGCGTCCAGTTGGTCGAGCACGGTGGAGGCATCCACCTCGAAGCTGACGTACACGGTGTCGTCGCCGCCGTCGCTCAGCAGCGCGCCGTGGGCTGGGAGAAGGGGCTCGTCGCCACTGTCTCGAGCAGCGATGATCTGCAAGGGAGCCTCGCGCAGGCCCAAGCTCACCAGGTCGAGCTGCAGCTCGATGGCCTGCTCGGCGGTGGCGAAGGCGGCGCAGCTGGCGCAGCCGCTGGCATCCAGGTTCACCATCGCGTCGGCGCCAGGAACGGCATCGGGGTCGGTTCGGAACGTCAGCGGCTGCCCCCCGTCGCTGCTGTCCTGTGAGCCCTGCCCGTCCTCGGGGGCGAGGTATAGGGTCCAGCTCGACGAGGTCTGGTCCACCGGTCCCGCGATGTGCAGGGCGACGTAGAGGTCGCCACCATTCCGCAGCGCATACAGGGCCACCAGGTCGTCGATCTCGTCGGCCAGGCCGTCGTGGTCCATGGCGACCGCTCCCAGGTGCCGGTACTCGGCGGGATCGAGGGCGCCGTCCACGACTGGGAGCATGTCCATGGCCTCGACGGCCTCGAGCCGCAGGATGCCCATGGCGGTCTCGGCGGCGCACCAGGACAGGGGCGAGGCCTCGGCTGCCCCCGAGCCGTCGGCGTAGACCCGCTCGGGGAACAGGCCGTAGCGGTTGGAGAAGGCGGCCATCCAGTCCAGCAGTGCGCCAGCGTCCCAGGTCTCGCCGAGGGTGGTGGCGTGCTGGGCGGTGGCGGAGGTGGTGAAGCCGAACAGGTCCTGGCCGTAGCCCATGCCCTCGAAGTAGCGGACGCCGCCGCCGTGGGTGCGGGCGTTGTCCATGATCCAGCTCCAGGTGGCGTCGAGCACGGGATCGGCGGGGAAGCCCCAGGCGGGGCCGAACAGCAGGCTGGTGTCGTAGTGCAGCCCGTCTTCGCGCTCATCGGCCAGGTACACACCGTCCCAGACCAAGAGCTCGAGCAGGCCACCCCGCAGGTAGCCGGCCGCGGCCCGGTAGCTCTCGGCGCGGGTGTGCTCGCCCCAACCCTCGGCGATGCGGGCTCCGGCGTCCAGGCCGGCCCAGTTGGACATGGTGGTGGCCGGCAGGCGGCCCTCCCACTCGATGATGCCGCCCTCGGTCCACAGGCCGTCGGCGTCCTGCATGTCCACCAAGAAATCGAGCCCGTCCAGCAGCTCGGCGCGTTCGTCCTCGCCCAGCGCGTCGGGGCCGAGGCGCTCCACGAGGCTGGCGAGGTAGCCGTTGCTGTCCCACTCAGGCACGTCGTACTCGGCGCCGGATCCGCCGTCGACGCCGCGGCCCAGGGCGTCGTAGCGGGCGTACCACTCGCCGGGTTGGGGCTGCTCGATGGCGGAGTCGAGCCAGTAGCGCACGATCTCCCAGGCCTCGTCGCTGTGGCCGACGTGCTCGAAGACCCGGGCCACCATCAGGGCGTCGCGGGGGTAGAGCTGGGGGCGGTTGTCAGTGACGAACTGGCCGGTGAGATCGGCGGGTACCGCCCCCGCCAGGCTCGAGGCCCGGGCGGCGTAGAGGTTGGCGGCCGCAGAGTCGCAGCGCTCACCGCTGCACAGGGCCTCGGGGGCCCAGCCGGACCAGTGCTCGGCGGCGTCGGCCAGGGGGTCCCGCGCATCGAGCAGGGCCTGGGCGTTGTCCAGGGCGTCGTCGCGGTCGTCGCCCAGGGCGATGACCCAGCGGAAGGGGATCTGTTGGCCCGGCTTGGAGCGCAGGGTGCCGGCCAGGGCGAGCTGGAGGCCCTCGCCGATGCTGTCGGTGAGCCCGCCTCCGACGGGATCGGCGGTGACGGTGCCCACCTGCCAGGAGCTGTCGAAGTCGCTGGCGGCCACGGCCAGGGCCGTTCCGTCGGACAGCTCGGCCCACAGCGCGCCGCTGTGCTCGTCGCGGCCCAGCTCCGACCACTCCAGCCCGCCGTCCATGTGCACCTGCTCCCGCAGCTGCACCAGCGGGGCGACGTTCGCCATGCTGTCGCTGTCCTCGGGCGACCACAGGGCCCCCTGGATCACCAGCGCGTCCTGCTCCGCCACGAAGCTGCGCCAGGCCAGCTTGGCCCCGTCGGGGAGGGGAACCTCGGTGTAGGCGGCGAAGAAGGGGTCCATGCCCACGGCGCGCTCGCTGACCCGGGTGCCCTCCTGGCCCACCAGGGTCTGGCCCAGCTCGAGCAGATCGGTGGCGAAGTCACCCCGGTACAGGTGGAACACGCCCGGCGGGTCGCCGGAGCCGTCGTCGTCGGAGTAGACCGCCGAGATGGTGCCGTTGCCCAGCACCGCGTAGCCCGGGAAGGGGCCGCCGGGGACGGTGTCGGCCGCCAGCACGGAGCCGGAGGGATCCACCTCGAGGGTGTGGGTGCCGGCCTCGAGCTCGAAGCGGGTCCAGCTGCCCGCGGCCTCCACCTGCAGGCGCATGTCGTCGGTGGTGCTGATGGTGATGGTGGCGATCTCGTCCGCGCTGCCGCGCTCCGCGACCTCGAGGTCCACCAGCTGATCCCCGAAGCGGTAGCCCTGCACCCCGTGGCGGTCGCTGCGGTGCAGGTACCAGCTGAGGGTGTCGGCCGGGGCGTCGGGCTCGAGGCCGATCTCGACCTCCAGCAGCAGCGCGATGGGGCCCAACCCCGTCCAGCCCACGAAGTCCTGGCGACCCAGGTAGGTCTCGTCCCAGCGGGTGCCGGGGGCGACGCTGTCGGGGGCGTACAGCTCCCACAGGGTCTGGGTGCCGTCGCCGCGGGCTTCCTCGGCCAGCAGGCTCGAGTCGGGGGTGTAGTCGGTGTAGATCTGCAGCAGGTTGCGCAGGTGGTTGTCGGTGGCGGCCCTGGCCAGATCGCGCCGCCCCGCTTCGATCAGCCCCTGGATCGTGGCGTAGGTGGTGGGCGCCCACACGCCGCCGCGCCAGTAGTAGCCGGCGGGATCGTAGCTCTCGGCGTCGGCAGCGGTGCTGGGGAAGACGTGCACCCGCCAGAACTCGGAGGGGTCCTGCAGGTGGGCGAAGACCGCCGCTTGCTGCTCGTCGGTGGCGCAGCCGGCCACCAGGGGCCACACCCCGGCCAGGGTCTTCTCGGTGAGGTAGGCGCCGTCCTGGTCCAGATCGAAGAACCAGCCCTCGTCCGCATCCCAGGTGTATTCCTGCACCCAGCCGCAGACGGTGTCCGCCAGCTCGTACTGGGCGCTGGCGCTGTCGTGCTCGCCCAGCAGGGTGTACAGGTCGCCCATGTTGCGGCGGGCCAGGGCCACCTGGGCGCTCTGGTCGACCCAGGCGTCGTAGGCGCTGTCGCGGGGGGCGTTGTCCATGCCCGAGCCCAGCATGGAGGTGTAGTACAGGTTGGGCTCGGTGCGGACGTTGGCGTCCAGCCAGTCGGCGTAGGCGTCCAGCACCGGCAGCACACGGGGCAGGCGGGACAGGTCGCCACTCCGCTGGACGTAGCGCAGCTCGGCCCAGGCAAACAGCGGCGGGTTGATCATGGGCTCGGAGTCATCGCTGCCGTCGGACATGGCCTCGCCGGTGGCCTCGTCCACGATGCGGCAGATGTAGCCGTCGTCCTGCTGCACGCCGTAGAAGTTGTCCATGGTGGGCATGACGGGGAAGGCGTCCAGGCCGTTGACGCCGAACAGCACCATGAAGCAGCTGTCCCACTGGAAGATCAGCTCGCAGAAGGCCTCGTCCATGAACCAGTCGGCGAAGCCGTTGTCTGCGGTGCCCGCCATCACGTGGTCCAGGGCGAAGCCCCAAGCCGCGTGGTACAGCTCGACCAGCTCGGGATCCTGGTCGAGGATGGGCTCGGGCACCCCCCGGCGCAGGGCGATGTGCAGCCCGCCTTCGGGTACGGTCACCCCCATCAGGGCCGTGGGCTCACCGTCGCCGTCCCAGATGCCGTCCCATTCGCCGTCGCCATCTTCGTCCAGCCAGGCGCGCAGGCCGTAGGCGCCGTCGCTCAGTTGGTCGGTGGTGAAGGACTCGCCAGCGGTGACCTCGAAGCGCTGGGTGGTGGCGCCCTCTTCGACCGCCGTGAACTCCAGCACGATGGTGCCGCCGCTGCCGTCGAGCACCTCGGTGGTGGCGGTGAAGCCCTCGGCTGGCGGATCGCCAGTGTCCTCGGTGTCGGGGGCGGTGTCGTCCGGGCCCGTGTCGTCGGTGATGGGGGGGCTGTCGGGTTCCTTTGGGCAGCCGACGAGGAGGAGGGCGAGGAGCAGGGAGTGCGGCATGGCGTGTCTCCGTGTGGAGTTACGCCACCTTAGCCTGTTCGGGCGCGGAGGGTCAGCCCAACCAGTCTCGCACCTGCTCTTGCAGCTCGGGCCACACCATGCGCTCGAAGGCGCGCTTGCTCAGCCACAGGTTGGCGGCGGTCACCAACAGGAACATGGCGGTGGCCAGGCTCATCACGACCAGGCCGCCAGGGATGGCGGCCCAGCCCAGCCCCAACAGCACCGCGACCCAGGCCGCGGCGACTGCGGGCCAGGCAAAGAAGGGGAAGGGGGCCCAGCTCAGCTGCCAGCGGTCGTTGTCGTCCAGGCGCATCCGGCCGATGCAGTAGGGCTTGCGGCCCAGCTCGACGCGTCGCCGGAAGATCAGCGCCTGGGAGCCCGGGTGCCAGCGCCAGGTGACGCGCTCGCCGCGGCCGCGGTGCTCGCGCTGGCGGTCCTCGGCCCCGGGGATGGGCAGGTCCGCCGGCACGGGCCTGCGCAGGGGCAGGAGGCGACCGTAGCTGGGGGAGAGCAGGGCCCAGCCGAGGATCTCGAGGGCGGAGAAGCCCGCGGCGATGGCCATGCTCAGGACGACGGGCAGGGGGAGGCTTTCCATGGTCCGTCCTGCTATCATTCCCGCCACCTCCCACGCCCCCACAGGAGCGCTCGATGGCGAACAAGAAGAACTTCCGCTGGGTGCTGGTCCTGCTGGTGCTGGCCATGCTGGGCAGCCTGGCGTGCTGCTGCGGCTGCGCGGGCTTGTGGCACTTCCTGCCCGACATGCTGATCGCGGCCTTCACCGAGGAAGGCCCCCTGAAGGCCCCGGTGGTGGACCCGGATCCCACGGTGGGTCCACGCCTCGAGCGGACCCTGGCGGCGGGTGAGCCCGTGGCCATCACGGGAGAGGACTTCGTACAGCTGGTGGAGCCCTGGGAGGACGAGGAGCTGTATGCCTTCTGGGTGGATGTGCGCCCGGACGACAACGTGGAGCTGGCGCTGTCGGTGTACATCGCAGACATCGACCGCTTCTTGAACATCCAGGCCGTTGGGGCGATGGAGATCGAGCACGGCTGGTTCACCAGCTTCACCTGTGAAGAGGCCGAGCTTTCTGGCTGGGAGCTGGGCCAGTACGTGCGCGGCGAGCAGCTGGCGGAGCACGCCAACCGCAGCGCTGCCGACCAGCGCTCCCAGGATCCCCAGGTGGCCGAGATGCTGGATCAGATCGAGCACCTGTGGATCGCGGACGGTGCCGTGCACCTTCAGCTGGCCCCGGGTGGATGGGAGACCTGGAAGAGGAGTCGTCAGTGATGCGCAAGCTCTCGTTGGTCTTCCTGCTCGCGGCCCTGGGCTGCCCCGAGAAACCCGACACCGGGGACCTCGACACCGGCGAGTCCGACTGGCCCGAGCTGCCAGAGGTCGACAGCGCTATCGCCGATGCCATGGAAGCTGGGAACATGCCTGGCCTGGCCGCTGCGATCATCGCCGGGGGCGAGCTGGCCTGGGTGGGTGCCTACGGCCTGGCCGACATCGAGAACGACCGCGCGGTCACACACGACACCCCCTTCATGCTGGCCTCGGTCTCCAAGGCCGTCACCGCCGTGGCGGTGATGCAGGCGGTGGAAGACGGCGTGGTGGACCTGGACCAGTCCGTCAACGAGCTGCTGTCCTTCACCGTCGACAATCCCCACATCGAGGGCGAGACCATCACCGGCCGCCACCTGGGCACCCACAGCTCGGGCATCATCGACAACTGGAGCGTGCTCGAGCAGGGCTATGTCGAGGGCGACTCACCGGTGGCCCTGGGGGACTTCCTCGAGGGCTACCTGGTGGATGGCGGCGAGTACTACACCAACCGCAGCTACGCCGCGAGCGAGCCGGGGGTCCGCTACGAGTACAGCAACGTGGGCGCCAGCTTGTTCGGCTACCTCGTGGAAGCCGCCTCGGGCACGGCCTTCGACGACCACTGCGACGCTCGCATCTTCGAGGTGCTGGGCATGGAGCACAGCGGCTGGCACCTGGCCGACCACGATGTGGACAGCCTGGCGGTGCCCTACGAGATGCGCGGGGGCGAGCCCAGGGCCGTGGCCCACTACGGCTACCCCGACTACCCGGACGGCCAGCTGCGATCGAGCGTGGTGGACCTGGCGGTGTTCACGGCAGCGGTGATGAACGGTGGCGCCCTGGGGGACGCCCGCATCCTGTCCGAGGCGCTGAATGCCGAGATGCTCACCGAGCAGGAGTTCGGTGGAAGCGGCCAGGGCATCATCTGGTACCAGTGGGAGCTTTCTGGTCGGGACGTCTGGGGCCACAACGGCGGCGACACCGGCGTGGCCACCGAGATCGCCTTCGATCCCACCACGGGGGTAGGGGTGCTGGTGCTGGTGAACACCGACTGGACCGGCGCGGTCACCGCCGGGATCACCTCGGTGCAGGAGGCACTGTTCGAGGCGGGGGAGGGGATGTGAGGACAGGCGCGCTCGGCGATTCGTGCCGGCCGCGTCACTCCGTGACCACCTCGACGTAGAGGCTCAAGCTGAACTCGTCCAGGCAGGTCCCGTAGTCCCAGGACGATGGACAGAACTCTGCGCGGCTCAGTGATTCGGAGGCGATGCCCGCGGGCTCCTCCTCGCAGCCTTCGCCCTGGGTGACCAGGTCCACGTCGTTGTTGGCGTAGCGGTTCCCGTTCAAGGCGGCAGAGGACTCGTCGAGGAGCATTCCGACGGCCTGTGCATCCGAGACCAGGTTGTCGGTCATCAATAGGCCCTGCTCACCGTCCCACGCGGACACGCCACCTGCAGCGAAGACCGCCTCGCCGCACTGGGTCAGCGAGCCGCGACTCCAGCCCTCGCCACCGCGTATCTCGCTGCCTTCGAGCTGGTAGCTCCCAGGCCCAACCAGCCACACCCCGGCGATGGGGTTGTCTTCAATCCTGCTGTCCTCGATCAACAGGGTCGCCGGGCCGGTGACGATGTTGCCGGCGTAGACGCCGACGCCACCACCCAGGTCGGGGTGGGGAGCTGTGTCCCGCACGGTGGAGTCCGAGAGGACGAGGGCGCCGCCGTCGCCGACCATCGCGCCAGCGAACTGGCTGCCCTCCAACAAGCATCCGGTGCAGTTGACGTGGGTGCCCTCACTGACGAGGTAGAGACCCGGCCCCTCGTTTCCTCGCGCATCCAAGCCTGTGGCGGCCAGGGCGGCCCCCAGTTGTGCGGCGACTCCGATCCCGACGGTCAACAGTCCGCTCTGTGACGTCGCAGAGATCGCGCTGTCGTGGACTACGGCCTCGGTACCGGGATCCGAGACGAGCAGACCGAGTTGTTCGTTGTCGAACAGTGCGGTCCGGCGCATGGTGAGGGTCGCACCTCCGCGGATCGACACGGCTTGGACCGTCCCGGTCACCTCGCATTCCTGCATGGTCAGCTGCGCTTCGTCGTCGACCAGGATGCCGTAGGAGATCCCGTCTGCTCCCCACGGCTTGGTGTCCCGGATAGCGCTGTCGTGAAGGAACAAGGCGCTTCCCGATTGGGCGACAAAGGCTCCCCAGCCCGAGTTCCGCACTACCTCACAGCCCCGAGCGGCGAGGGTGGCTCCACCGTAGACCTGCACGCCCAGGCCGCCCTCCTTTCGTCCGTTGGGAACGGTGTCCTGGATGTATGTGTCGTCGAGCTGGACTTCCGTGCCGGGATCATGGGCCAACGCTCCCGCCGAGGCGTTGCCGGAGATCGTGCATCCCGATGTCTGGAGGCGGGCTCCGGACTCTGCTTCGATGCCCATGCCGTTCGTGCCGTCGGGGTCGGTCCTGGTGTCCCGAACCGTCGTCCCCAGGAGCGTGACCGAGGTTCCTTCTCCCTCGGACAATGCGCCAACCCTGGTGTTCTCGGCCAGTTCGCAGCCATCTGCGATCATGCTGGCCCCTGACGAGGCCTCCAACCCGGCGCCGAACCCGCCATTGTCATTGGGGCTGGTGTCGCGCACCGTGGACGAGAGGAGAGTGACGCTTGTACCCGGGTCGTATGCGCCCACGCCTGCGGAAGCGTTTCCCGTCACCGCGCAGTTTTCGACCGAGAGGCTCGCTCCGGTGGTGACCTCGATGCCGTGTCCTCCGGTGCCAGCGGCCTCGCACCGGCCGTCCTCGATGGTGGTATCCCGCAGGACCATCCGGGTGCTCGAGTCCTGGGCGAGCACCCCAGCAACGGTGTTGTTGCTGATGATGCATCCCTCGACGGTGACCGTGGAGGGCATGTGACCCCCCGACATGTCGCCGAACGCGGACAGGCCCCGCCGAGCGTTGCGGACCATCGCCGCATCGCGGATGGTGACGTCCCCCGAGATGATGGCGATACCCGAGCGGAGGGAGTCCTGAACCGTGAGCCCCGACAGCTCGACAGCAGCAGCTCTGGCCTCGATCCGTATTCCCGGTGTGTCTTCGTTGCCGACGCCCGCATCGAGGATCACCAGCTCCCTGCAGCGTCCCGCCAGGTGCACGCCGGCGTGCTCGTGCGTGATCGTCAGCAGCTCTCGATAGGTGCCGGCTGCCACTGCGACGATTCCTCCGCCGGCTGTGCCCGCGGCATCGAGTCCCTTCTGGATCGAGTCGAAAGGCGAGGCCTCCGCTCCGTTGCCACCTACGGGTGCGCTCGTGTCCACGAACGCGATGGCTTCGAGAGTGGGCAGG